>JAZFQE010000020.1:0-10619 GCA_036444955.1 Gemmatimonadales bacterium | reverse complement strand
GCAACCGGCGAGTCCCGGCGTGGCACCGGCACCTGTGCAGGCAACCGGTTCATCGGGCTCACCGTCGCTCCGCTCCACAGCGGGGCAGCCGAGCGACTTGCCGTGCTGGTGCGGGATGTCAGCGAGCAGAGATGGGCCGAGTCGCACCTCGTTCAATCTGAGAAGATGGCTGCGATCGGCCAAATCGTAGCCGGTGTGGCCCACGAACTCAACAATCCACTGGCCTCCATTGCCGGCCTGTCCGATTTCCTGCTCGAGGGGCAGCGCCTGCCTGCCGAGGAGCGGGAGCATCTCAGGGTCATCCACGAGCAAGCCGAGCGGGCGAGCAAGATCGTGAGAAACCTGCTCAGCTTCGCCAGGGAGGGGACAGGTAAAGCAACATCCGTAGATCTGAACGACGTCGTAGAGCGCACACTGCTGCTAGTGTCGTACGAGCTGAAGCTCGGGGAAGTTGGCAGGGAGGTCGAACTCGATGCGGACTTGCCCCCAATAAGAGCCGAAAAGTCGAGGGTTCAACAGGTAGTACTCAACCTCCTTACCAACGCCTACCAGGCCCTGGGTTCGGCCGAAGTAACAGATCCCATGATCCGGGTTCAGACCCTACGGCGCGACAACACCGTGCTCCTGCGTGTCTCCGACAACGGCCCCGGTGTCCCCCAGCAGGTCGCCGACAGAATCTTCGACCCGTTCTTCACCACCAAGGACGCGCCCAGTGGCACGGGACTCGGCTTGGCCATCTGCCGCGACATAGCCAAAGAATTCGGCGGCGCCCTCACGCTCGGCCAGGGCGCTGAAGGCGGCGCCATGTTTGAGGTTTCTTTTCCCATACCCGAGGATGATGCCTCGGAGGGAACTGCGGCAACTGTTCAGGAGCAGCGCTCACCGCGCGACAGCGGGGGCACATCTCGCAGGGTGCTCCTCGTGGACGACGACCCAGCCGTCCGGAAAACACTCCACGTGATTTTCTCCGATCAAGGCTTCAAGGTAACAGCCGCCAACAGTGCGGAGCATGCCTGTGAGCTCCTGGCGCGGAAAAAATTCGACTTCATCATAGCCGACCCGAGGTCCACAGTTTCCGGCGGCCCGACCTTCGCCGACCGGTTGGTCGTCGAGTGGCCGGAATCAACCGCGCACACGATAATGCTGACCGCAGATGTGCGCACGGAAACGGCTGATTGGCTGGGAGCACTGGGGTTCCGCTATTTCCACAAGCCCTTTGACGTCAAAGAGTTAACTGCTGCGATCGAGGAATTTACGACCGACTGATAAGGGTATCTGGACGCGGGATACCGAGCAATGATGCTCCGGAAAAGCGGTTGGCGAGAAGGTGGTGCTCCGGGAGCAGCGCGGGCTGTGCTACCGGCCGGCGCGCTCGAGAACGGCTTTCAGGCGCGCCGAGAGCGATCTGGCCCGGAAGGGCTTGCTGAGGAAGTCATCGGCTCCGTGCTCAAAGACCCTCACCTCGCTGTCTTCGTCTCCCTTGGCCGTCAGCACGACAACCGGGATATCTGACGTCGCGGGCCGCGATTTGAGATTGGTGAGGACACCAAACCCATCCAGGTTCGGCAGGCTGAGATCGAGCACGATGATATCGGGAGCGTGGCGGTCTACCTGGGCGAGTGCCTCCACACCGTCGGCAGCCTCCACCACCACGTAACCGTCGCGTTCGAGCAAATCTTTCATAACCCTGCGCAGCTGGTGCTCATCGTCGACCAGCAGAACCGAGATACCATCTCCTGAAACGGTGGCGAGTTTCACCTCGTCGAGCAGCTCGAAATCGGTCCCTGCAGCTCTCCCACCCCCATCGTCGGCGCTCACCGCAGCCGGGGCCGTACCAGCTGGACTCGTGTACGCCTCGTCCTCACCCGGCATGTCCACGACCCGCAGTAACTCGTCAATGGTCGACTGGCCCGCCAACACATGCCTAAGTCCGCTGTCCCACAACGACGTCATGCCCGACTGCTGAGCGGCCTCTACAATCTTGTCCAAGCGCATGCCAGCAGTAATTCTCTTCTTGACCTCGCCCGTAATCTTGAGAATCTGTACGATCGAGAAGCGGCCGCTATAGCCGGTCATGGCACATTCGGGACAGCCAACTGCGCGGTACAGGGGCGTGCCCTCGGGTATCCAGTTCCGGAGCTTCTTGGGTATTTCCTCGACCCAACTTGCCCTGCAGGTACCGCAAAGCCCCCGCATCAGACGCTGGGCGACGACACCGCGAAGAGCCTGTCCGATCTTGTAGCTCTCGACACCGATGTCGTTCAAACGAGTCACCGCGTTCGGCGCGTCGTTGGTGTGCAGGGTAGACAGCACCAGGTGTCCGGTCAGGGAGGCCTGGATCGCAATTGTCGCGGTCTCCTCGTCCCGGATCTCTCCCACCAGCACTATATCGGGGTCCTGGCGCAGAATGGATCGCAGGGCGGCCGCGAACGTCAGCCCTGCCTTCTCATGTACCTGGACTTGCACGATTCCCTGAAGCCGATACTCGACCGGATCCTCAACGGTGACAATGTTGACCCCTTCACCCTGCACGTGCCGCAGCGCCGAGTACAAAGTCGTGGTCTTGCCCGACCCAGTGGGGCCGGTGACCAGGATGATACCGTCACGGTGTTCCAGTAGCTCCTTGATCAGGTCCACCTCATCGGAGCTGAATCCGAGCGAATCGAGGTTCAGCACCGTAGTGGACGAGTCGAGGATCCGAATCACCACCTTCTCGCCCAGCGCCGCCGGCAGCGTCGATATACGGAGATCTACGGGCACCCCAGCGACAGCCACCCGCGCTCGCCCGTCCTGCGGTCTCAGCCGGTCGGCGATATCTAGATCCGAGATGATCTTGATGCGAGAGATCAGCGGCAGCCCTGCTGCGCGGGGGATACCCATTACCTTCCTAAGTACGCCGTCTATGCGGTACCGCACTGCGATGCCTTTCTCTTCCGGCTCTATGTGGATATCGCTCGCCCGCGACGTGACTCCCTCGGATAGGATCAGGTCCACCAATCGCACTACAGGTCTTTGAGACGCCTCTGCGGCGGTTACTTCCTCAAGCTGCTCCTCTTCCTGTTCGAGTTGCATGACCTCGGCGTCGCCCATCCCCTCCAGCAGCTTCTCTAGGGACTTCTCCGGCCGGTAGAGTTCGTCTATCGCCTCGGTTATGCGTGACGGGCTGGCGACGGCCATTCGCACGTCCCGCCCTGTGGCGAAGGAGAGCGTCTTATCGCAGTCGAGATCGAAGGGGTTTGCTGTGGCTATTTCCAGGTAGGAGTCTGTTACCCTCACCGGTAGAATGCCGAACTTGCGGGCCACGGGCTCTGGAACAATTTCTCTGGCTTCCCGCGTAGACGCCGAGACGTCCGCGAGCGTTAACTTGAACCTCACGGACAGCGCGTTGAGGAGTTGCTCGTCGGTAACGAGGCCTTTGCCCACAGCAGTCTGCCACAGCGTCTGCGCTACACCCTCCTCGCCCGCCAGCGCCTCACCTACGTTGTCGCTGTCCGTTAGCTCCTCAATGGTCGGGAGGAGCCACTTGTCCGGAAAGGTCTGGGTCAAGTCAGTCACGATGCTAAATGAAAGGATTTGGAGCTAGATATCAATTCCATCGTTGTTTTCATCTTCTCTATCCGAGCGACGTTAATCACGGGACAGCGGCCCATCAAAGAATCCGCCACAGGCTTCTGTTCAAATCTAGCGTGAACTCCGTCGTCCCGTCGCTCAGGCTCCACCCCACCTCTAGTCGGAGGAGTCGATGCAGCACCTCCACGGCAACACCGGCCACCGACCTCAGACCCTCACTAGGCACCCACGGAACACCTTCAATACCGCCACCAACAGCTCCCCCGGCAACAAACGAGCCCACATAAACTTCACCCCCGGTCGAAGCAAACGAGCCCAACGAGATTTCCGGGAAGGGGATCGCAGTGCCAAGCTCGATAGCAGCCAGCCCGGCTCGCCTTCCACCCCACCGGCGAAACCCCTCACCAGGAAGGGTCCCCCACCCTCCCATGACGAAGGATCTGTGTCGCGGGAGCCGCTGCGACCCCCAGCCACCCCAAGCATCCACTCTCATTTCCGCTCCGCCGAGCATCCACTCAAGAATTGCTCGAGCAGCGAGGCGCAAGTACTCGGAACCCCCACCTACCCCACCCCGAACCGTTAGCTCAGTATTTCCTCTATACTGCGTTCCAGTCACACGTAGCCTGGATCGGCCCTCAAGAGTGGCCTGAGTGGGCCCGCTCAGATCGGGATTGGGACGGAATTCTCCGGTGGCCGGGGTAGCCGTGCTCGCAACGCCGCGCGGCCGCTCAACGCCGGTGCTCAGTGCGACGCCCCCGCCAGCCGTACGGATGCGCAGGGCAGCCTGGTCCAGCAGCAGATAGTCGCCCAGGTCGCGGCCAAATTCCTGCGCCGAAATCGAGTTCACGAGGCCCGACACGATCGGGTACTCAGCTACACCCTGCATCGTGCGGCTGCCGCCGATAGTGACCTGAACGTCTCCCAACTCTCGAGACAGGCTGAGGCGCGCCTTGACCCTACGGTCGCCGAACCCGTAGCCAACCCAACCTGATGCCGTGGCTGCTCCATCGCTAGATCGCACCCGACCGCCCGCCCCGAGGGCCAGTCCTTCAACGCGGTTGACGTGAACGAGCTCTGAAATCCCCCGTGCGCCCGGCCTCGACCTCCGCAGTCCGTCGAGCGCCCTCCTCGCAACCAACCGCTCGATATCGGCCCTTACCTCTCTCAGGTTCAGACTGAGTGCCGGCACAGCCGCTTCGCCAAGCCCCTCCTCAAGCGAGTGACGCCACAGGAAAGTGTCCCGCACGGCTTGCGGCGCAACCACTATCTCGCTGCCGCGGAACAGGGAGTCGGGTAACCCTGCGTTGAGGCGGTACCCATCGATGGTCCAGCTGGCTCTTATTATGCCGCGCGCCGGAATATCGAGCCAAGAGCTCGAGCGCCTGATCTCGATCTCCTGTCTCCTAGGTAGCCAATAGTAGGTATTCCAGAGGCCGTTCTCGACGACGACCGTAACATCTTCGAGAGAAGCGTCCAGATAGGAGCTTGGCGTGAAATTGAACCAGAAGCGCACCACGGCCGCGTCCGAGGCATCTAACAACAGGCTGCCGACGATCCCGGGCCGGTCGAGATCTCTCGGCCGCACGGCCACCTCGTAAACATTTACCGTTCGCTCAGGAATCGTAATCGCCAGCGAATCAACGAGTGCGTAGTCGTAAATCTCAAAACCATCAGGCGAGAGTGGGTGAACAACGTCGCGCACCTCATCCCCTCCACCGAGTCGGATGCGGTTACCAAAGTTGTTCTGGATGATGCCAAGATGATCTCGGTGGTATCGGATGCTGGTCGGCAGATCTACCCGATCTCTCCAGCCGATGATTCTCTGCTTGCTGTGGTCTGGAGCTCTCCAGTAGACTTCCAACTCGAGTTGGTCAGACTTGACCATCGTCGGTTGCTCGAACTCTTCACCAAACTGAGCCAGAAAGAACACATACCCGTGAGCGAGTGCCGCGTAATCGACCAGTCCTCCTCCCGAAAAATCCGCGCTGCGTCGGTCGGCGCTTCGCGCCACGAGCAGAAGCACTTCCTCGGAGTTCCATTGCTGAGCGGTGAGTCCGCTCTGGAGGAAAGCAGTGCACAGCAGCCAAGCCGCCAGCGATCTCATTGGGCGACAACACTCGCGGCCAGGCCGCTTGCAACAACGACAATAGTTCTGGTGCTAGCTGCTTGCAGCGACGTGATCGACTTCGAATCCACAGCCCTCACAACCACGAACTCTTGGTCCTTCCTCTGCAGACGACGGCTCCCGCCACACCGCAGGTTTCTTTCCAGGTCCTCAACTCCAGCTCTGTGGTGCGCACTCTCCGGCACGCTGATCCGCTCGGTACGTTGTTCGCCGAGTTCAGCTTCCCCGCGGGAAGTCTCGCAAGCCTGGGCGGACAGAGTATCGGACCCGGAGATTCGCTGCTGATCACAGTCAGCGCCTTGGAGGACAATACGGCATCACCATTAAACCTATAGCCCTGACGCTCACTGCGGGTAACGCCCCCTCCGTCACTTTCTCGGCGGCAGTTTACGGTGACTTTTCGGTCGCTGAAGCATCCAAGCGCTACACAAGCGCGGATGATTATCTGGCGGCGGTGGAAGTTTGGGAAGAAACATCGCCGGGGCTGTGGATCGCGGTGCCGTCGACCGTAGATCGGGTCCGAACAGCGGTTACCGGAGCCTTGAGTCGAGCCGGTACGTTTGTGATCGCAGCTCGCAGGTGAACGGTGACACGGTCGTTAGCGCCGGCGTGCTACGGCGGATATATTTGCTTACTTGGGGGTTAAGCGTGGCGAAATACAAGCTTGTGGGCGTATCGGGCGATCAAAAATTTGACATGCCCAGTGACCGCACTGCGATTGTAGGCAGAGCGGTCACGTGCGACCTCCCAATTTACGATCCAACCGTCTCCAGAAGGCATGCTGAGCTGGTGCTTGGCGACGGCGGTATATCGGTGAAAGACCTTGGTTCCAGCAACGGCACGTTCGTCAACGGCGTGAAGATCAGCGAGACGATAGCCACCGACGGCGATGTCGTGACTTTTGGCAAGGTGGCTTTCAACCTCAGCGAATTAGCACCCCCTGTCGCCGCTCCTCAGCCAGATTTCGCCGCCCGACCTCCCGAGCCCGCAGCCACGATCGTCCGGAAGGTCGAGGTCGGCCCGTCCGGCGAGCTAGAGGCCGTCGCTTCTGCAAGACCGAGCGGCTCCTCGCTACTCAAGGTCCAAGCCGAGACCGAAACCGAACGGAAGGAGAAAAAACTCCGCCTCCTTCTCGACATATCAAAAGAACTCTCGAAGGCACAGGACGTGGACAAGCTGCTCGCCAAGGTGGTCGACATCACTTTTCAGGTGATGAGCGTCGACCGGGTGGCTATCCAGATGCAGGACGAAGCTAGCGGAGAGTTGGTACCGCGCATATCCAAGAATCGACTCGGCGATTCCAGCAGCAGAAGCCATGTACCGAGATCGATTGCCAACAGGGCGGTAGAGGAGCGCCTGGCAATACTGACGGACAACGCCGCCATGGACGAGAGGTTCAAAGGTAAGTCGATCTTGATGCAGAGCGTGCGTAGCGCCATGTGCGTGCCCCTGATGGGGAGTGAGGGAAAGGTGCTGGGAATTATCTACGTCGACAATCTCACGGCAACCAACTCTTTCGGCGATGAAGACCTCGACTTCTTGATCGCGTTCTCCGGCATCGCTGCGGTGGCCATCGAGAACGGACAACTTACCAACCGGTTGCAGAGGGAGGCGGTCGTACTGTCGAACTTTCAGCGATACTTCGCCCCTGACTTGGTGGCGCAGATCGCAGACCATCAGGAGGCCGTGCAACTGGGCGGCACGAAACGCCCCGTTGTAGTGTTCTTCAGCGACATCCGCGGGTTCACCTCAATGTCCGAAAACATGAACCCGGATGACATCGCCACCTTGCTCACCGAGTACTTCACCGAAATGGTGGCGATAGTATTCGAGTTCGGCGGAACACTGGACAAGTTCATGGGCGATGCGATGATGGCGCTGTGGGGTGCGCCGTTATCCGTGGAGGACGATTGTGATCGGGCGATGGGCGCCGCTGTCAAGATGTTCGAAGCGCTCGAAGAGCTAAACGCGAAGTGGGTTGAGGAAGGCCGGCCTGTGGTTGAAATAGGAATCGGTATCAACTTCGGTGAGGTGTTTGCGGGCAATATTGGGAGCGATCAACGAATGGAATACACGGTCATCGGGGATTCTGTCAATGTCGCGTCTCGACTCTGCTCCAAGGCAGAACCGGGCGAAATTCTGATATCGGAACCCTTCTACGCTGCACTCCAAAGTGCGCCCGAAGTTGACGCCCTGGATCCAATCGAGCTGAAGGGAAAGGCTGAGGCCGTACCCGTCTATCGCGTGAAGCGGTAGTGGATCCCCGCCTCGTCCATCAGATCCAAGACGAGGCGCACCGGCAGTCCCATCACGCTAAAGAAGTCACCCTCGATCTTTTCGACTAGCGCGGCGCCGTATCCCTGAATCCCGTAGGCACCGGCCTTGTCGAGTGGCTCGCCGGTCGCCAAATAATCATCGATGAACCCGGAGGCAAGCTCACGAAACGTGACGGTCGTGACATCCAACCTCGCCGCCACGGCTTCGCCCCGCGCAAGCGCAACACCGGTCATGACCTGGTGCGAGCGACCCGAAAGCTCCGACAGCATGCGCCTGGCATCTTCGACTGACTCAGGTTTGCCCAAGATGCGTCCTTCAAGCACAACGATCGTGTCGGCTGCTAACACCGCCATGCCCGAACGCCGCTTGGCAACGGTAGCTGCCTTCTCTCGGGCCAGCCGCACGACAGCCTCCGACGGCGATTCCCCATCGGCGATCGCTTCCTCCACGCCGGCCGGCTCCACTTCATGCGCTATATCCAGCATATCCAAGAGCTGCGTGCGCCGCGGGGAGCTCGAAGCGAGTACGATCACCGCTCTATCACCAGCGTCACGGGGCCATCGTTCACGAGCTGAACTTGCATCATGGCGCCGAACTCACCGGTCTCAACCTTTAGCGACCTATCACGTAGCTTTCCAACAAACTCTTCGTAGAGCGACTCGGCCTTGTCCGGCGGAGCGGCGCTAACGAACGAGGGACGTCTCCCTTTACGCGTGTCACCATAAACGGTGAATTGCGAGATCACCAGGACTTCCCCACCACACTGCATGACATCGCGGTTCATCTTACCCTCGGAGTCGGAGAAGACCCTGAGCCCGGCAATTTTCCCAGTCATCCAGTCGATTTCCGCTGATCCATCATCTGCCTTGAATCCAACCAACACGAGAAGGCCGCGCTCGATGGATCCGACGAGGCGGCCTTCAATGGTTACCGAAGCCTGCGTTACTCTCTGTAATACTACCTTCAATAGCGACTTACTCGACTGTGACAGACTTGGCGAGGTTGCGCGGCTGGTCCACATCGCAGCCGCGCCGCACCGCTATGTGGTACGCCAAAAGCTGAAGTGGCAGAACGGCCAGTATCGGTGTGAGGGAATCGAGCGTAGCCGGGATACCAATCTTGTGGTCTACTAAGTGATCCAATTCGTCATCACCATCCGACACTACCGCTATCACTCGACCCCCGCGTGCCTTAACCTCTTGCAAGTTGGAAACAATCTTGCTGTAAACGGTGTCGCGCGGCGCAAGAAACACAACGGGCATCATTTCATCAATCAGAGCAATCGGGCCGTGCTTCATCTCAGCGGCAGGATATCCCTCGGCGTGGACGTACGAGATTTCTTTGAGCTTCAGTGCGCCTTCCAGTGCAACGGGAAAGTTGTAACCCCGGCCGAGATAAAGAAAATTCCCGACATCCTTGTACTGGTCGGCGATTTCCTCGACCTGGGTGGCGCGGGATAATACGTCGCTCACCTGCCGTGGTAGCTTCCTCAAGGCCTGCACGAACTCCCTGCCCTGCAACACCGAGAGATTCCCCAGGCGTCCGAGCTTCAGCGTAAGGAGAGCTAGCGCGGCTATCTGTGAAGTAAATGCTTTGGTAGACGCGACACCGACCTCCGGCCCCGCGTGGAGATATACGCCGCACTCAACTTCCCGTGCGATCGAGCTACCGACGACATTCACGATCCCGATCGTCCTGGCCCCGCGTGATTTTGCCTCGCGTAACGCGGCGAGCGTATCGGCGGTCTCCCCGCTCTGTGAAATGCCTATTACTAAAGTGCGTTCGTCTACAATCGGACTGCGATACCGAAATTCCGAAGCATACTCTACCTCCGTGGGAATCCTTGCTACCTCCTCCAGCATGTATTCACCGATGAGCGCTGCGTGCCAGGAGGTGCCGCACGCCGTCAGCACAATGCGATTGAATTGGAGCAGCTCTTCGTCAGTGATCGACAGGCCACCGAGTTTTGCCGATCCTTCATCTTCCAGCAACCGTCCCCGCAGCGTGTCTCCGATGCTCTCAGGCTGTTCCATGATCTCCTTGAGCATGAAGTGCGCAAAACCGCCGCGCTCTATCTCCTCCAGCCCCCACTCGATAGTCGACACGCCCTTCTCCAACCGGCTGCTCGACAGGTCAGTGATGTGATAATCAGAGGGCGTCACCACCGCTATTTCACCGTCATCGAGGTACACGACGGTTCGCGTATGCTCGAGTGTGGCCGCGGCATCCGAGGCGACCCAATTTTCGTCCTCGCCGAGCGCGATTAGCAGCGGAGAACCCTTCCGCGCCGCAACAATGGTGTCAGGCGCCTTGCTAGAGATCACCGCAATCCCGTAGGCACCCTCCATCTGGCGGAGGGCCGAAGCAACCGCCGCTTCCAGTGAATCTTCGTACATCTCACCAACGAGGTGAGCGAACACTTCGGTATCCGTTTCGGAAACGAACTCGTGGCCCTTCTCCCTCAGAGCTTTGCGCACTGCACCGGCATTTTCGAAGATGCCGTTATGCACAACGGCTATAGTGCCGGTGGCGTCGGTATGTGGGTGAGCGTTCGTCTGATTGGGGGCGCCGTGCGTAGCCCATCTTGTATGCCCTAGGCCCGTGTTTCCAATGGGGAGTCGGTCACCTAGGTGGGCCTCCAACGCCG
>JAZFQE010000019.1:0-2387 GCA_036444955.1 Gemmatimonadales bacterium | reverse complement strand
TGCAACTTCTGCAGCGGGGACGGACATTGCGCGAGCTGTGGATGGATAGGCGAGAAGTCCCTTCCGGCGAGAACCTCGATAACATCGGCCCCTCGTGGTACGGGCACTCCGTGGCTGAGTGGCAGGGTGATGAACTCGTCGTCAACACGGTGGGTATGGATGACCGAGCCTGGCTGGATTCGCTGGGCCACGTCAAGAGCTTCCAGGCACGGGCGCAAGAGCGTTACAGGAGAGTTGACGCTGACACGCTCGAGCTTCGAATGACGCTCTATGATCCGACTTACTATACCGCCCCTTGGGTGGCCGAGCTACGTATCTTCAAACGCGAGCCTCGCGAGAGAATAACCTACTTCGGGTGGTACGGAATGTTCTCCGGAGTCACGGATCTCATGTGCGCGCCGATGAATGCGACCGAGCTACGCAGGGAGAGTGTCTACTAGAGTGGTGCGCCAGGCGGTACCGCGAAAAGGGCTTTTCTAACCCTTGAGCGCGCACCTGGCAGCACCTCGAATGACCGCTTTTGGCCGAATGAACATCATAATATGTAGGCTACTGCCATTGCAGGGCAGCGGCTTTGCCACATGATTCAATGGCTCCGGAGCAAGGCGGCGGAGATTCGTGGGGAATGCTTGCTGAACGTCTCGAATGCGCCCGAGAGCGGCCGCTCAGTTTCACCGTGTTAAAGAACCCCTTTAACGGGCAAGCACGGCTATAAGCGGTAGTACGTGCGATTCACTTCAACTCCAACCTAATTGCTGCATGCTGATAGAGTCATTCCATATTTTTGTCATGTGCTTTATGCGCTCACCGTCAAAGACCATATGGTAAACGTAGTCTGCTGCAATCTTCTTGTCCGTCGGTGGTACCGGCCCGCCTGGTCCTGTCTGCGTGCCATGAAAGATGGCAAATGCCGTCACAGAATTGTCCGCTTCATCGGCCGCGAGAAACTTCAACTCGTAGTGTCCATCCGGAATTGGCGTAAGAAGGCCCTTCATCCACTCGCAGTAACCTTCTAGCGTGGATATCTCAGATAAGGCAGTTGCTTGCGCCGAAAACGTCGCATCAGGATTACAGAATGCTTCACAAGCATCCCATCCTTGTCCCGTCTCGCACGCTTCAAAGAACTGTTTGGCTGGTTCGATAATTACACTCATTTAGATCCTCATTTTTTCAATTCGAGTGTCGGATTTGGGTCGATTCGCGACCTTAGCTTCAACTTGGAAATCTAGCATACGAGCGGCCGCTATTGAGACTAAAGCTACCGCTAACCGATGTTAACGGACGTCTGCTTTCGGCCATGAGCGGACATTCGTTAGCGGTTAATGATGTCCTAATCTAGCGGCCCTCGCTCGAAAGCTGCCGCTTCCAAAGATCCCAGGCCCGGTCAAACGTGCTGCCCGGCGTTTCCTTTTCCAGCTCCAGATAGGTGACCTCGTCACCCCGAGCGAGCGCCTGACTCTGCATCTCGGCGTTCTGCTCGAGCGTGATGCTGCGACCCGCTACCATCGGTAACGACGAAGCGACCACCGCAACACCATGGTTGCGCATGAGGACCACCGGCCGGTCTGCCAGCGCCACGGCCAGCCCGCGACCCCTTTCCGGAGTGTCGACCAGCGCGCCGTCCGCGGTTCCGAAATCACGATAGTCCCAGATCGGGACACCATCGAGAAAGAACGCAGCCTGATGGAACACCGGCCGCAGAGGTGTGGAGCCGATGCCGAAGGAGATGACCGTGGGCGAATGGTTGTGAACCACCGCCTGCACATCAGGACGGGCCTTGTAGATTTCCCCGTGAATGAACCGCTCCAGATAGAAAGAATAGCCTTTAGAATCGATGGTCACACTGTCAAGATCAAACTCAACAATGTCGTCCGCGGTCACAAGCTCCGGAGCGAGCGACCGAGACAAGAAGTAGCGGTTAGGATCCTCGGGGTGCCTGACGCTCACGTGGCCGTAACCGGGTAAGATTCCCTGTGCTGCCAAGATCCGGTTAGCGGCCACGAGATCCTCGATCACCATAGCAACTTCGGCCGAGGTTCCCTGCGCTGATGCGGGTAGTGGCAGATATGCCAGAGTTGCAATAACTAGAACGATGATTCTCATGATTCCCCTTGACGGCTAACAATTACTCTCAGAGTCGAAATTTAACTGCGAATGTACGACTGCTTTCGGCCATAAGCGGTCATCCCGACTGCTCCGCTCTCTCCGCGCACTGAACGCACAAGAAAGTCGTCGGATCGAATTCGAGGCGCTTTTCATTTATCGGATCGTCGCACGACTGACAAATACCGTACTCACCGTTCTCGACGCGTGCAAGCGCACCTGCGATCTGTCGCAACTTGAGTTCGCGACGCCGGGAGGATTCTTTTGCCATCGCCTGTGCCTGA
>JAZFQE010000018.1:0-18114 GCA_036444955.1 Gemmatimonadales bacterium | reverse complement strand
CCCGTTCTCCCCCGCCATCGCATGCGCCATAACCGCCAGGCTGTCCATCTTCTGGATAAGCTGTCGCGTGTCGGAGAGGGCGGCAAGGACGGAATCTTGAATCATCGCCACGCGCGGTTGCGTGTCTGTCAAGATGCTTTCGGTGTGGTCGATCATATCGCTGACTTGCGCGAGGAGTGCATTGATTCGCGGTGTGGTTTCATTCAATTGCGCTTGCGCGTCTACGGCTACCTGATTGGAAGTTCGGATTAGCGCCCGCACCTCTTGGAAAGTCGCAAGGAGCTCGTCCTTCATTTGGGAGGCTACCTCGCCGAGCAGGTCGAGCGTCGACACCTGACGAGTCGATTCTATTGTGTCTCCAGGCGCTAAGAGTCTGCTGACGCTGGGTTCGCTCGGAACGATCAGTTGCACTTCGGGAGCCGCAATGGGAGTAGGTTGGGCAACCATTGCTTCAGTCCCGACCGGAAGAGTCAGCTGGGTGCCGTCCGGGAATCTCTCGTCGACTTCCAGCAGCGCAACGAACGTAAGTGAGCCGGTGACCGTATCCGCAACGGGGTTCACCTGCCTCAACCGGCCAACTTCGAGTCCCTTTAGGAACACTCGTGTGTCCCGAGTGAGGTTTTGGGCGACCTCCGTACGCATGTAGAGCGGGAAGCGGTCACCCGACTGGAGGCGGCCGGTCCGGACGATCGTAGCCAGAACGACGCCCACGGCCGCCAACACGAGTAGCCCGACTAGAAAGTCTCTAGTTTTTGTGTCCATGAAGAGAGAGGCTAGGTCTCAAGTCTCAATTCGCCCTCAATAACACGGTAGCTCACGTCTACTGCTGAACTCAGGTCTCTGGGCACATGGTGGGTGATTATCAGAACCGTCCGTCTAGACCCTTGGGAGGTTTCGCCACCTCTTACAATCTGTAGGAGCTCGAGTGCTGCACGGTTTGTTATCCCGTCGAACGGGCGTTCGAGGATAACTAACTCTGGGTCGAACGCCAGAGCCCGTGCGGTCGCTGCCCTGCGCCTCACGACTTCACTTACCTCTGCTGGTCGTCTGGCAGCGCTGTCGCCGATCCGTAACGCGGACATGATTATCCCGGTCCGGCTCTGGATTGCGGACTCGCTGTAATTGCTGCCGAATTGGAGCGGTAGTGCTATGTTGGCTCCCAAGGTCAGATTCTGCATTAGTCCGTCGTCGGCGGGAAGGTATCCAAGGCGCCTCCGGAAGGCGAGCGCATCTGTGTTCGACATTGCTGAGAGGTCCTCCCCATACACAAGCGCCCTGCCACTGGCCGGGGCGACCAACCCCAGCGCTATCTCTCCCAACTTGTCGAGACCCGATTTTTCGTCGCCTACAACCGACACACAGCGATTTGCCGGGACCTCAAAGTTGAATAGGGGATGGTGATTGGGACCGACCCTCACCTCCGAAAACAGGAGTGGCGGCTCACTCATAGTGTCACAGCTACAAACACTACAGAGAGCAAGAATATGGCCAGGATACTTCCGACGACGGCCCGGCTCGAAGCTATGGGAACGTCCGTGGACACTCCTTTCGTCGCAAGTCCGTAGTAGGACGGCACCAAGCCAATCACTGTGCCAAAGGTTATTCCCTTTGCAACTGTGAGCCATGAATCCTGGAAGGATAGGGCTCCCAACACGATCTCAAAATAGCGCTCCGGGCTCATTCCGTTAGATGAGGCGGCGACGAACCCCGAGGTTACCGCTACCAGGTCGAAGACGATTATTAGTACGAAGACCGATACTATCGCGCCTACAAACCTCGGCAGAATCAAGTAGTGCAGCGGGTCGATCCCCATGCCTTCGAGGGCCTTGATCTCTCCCATCGCCCGATTGGTGGCCAATTCAGATGCCATGGCCGTGCCCGAGCGACCAGCTACAACTAGTGCCGTAAGCAGCGGACCAAGTTCCCTGACGATAGCAATGACTATCAGGATCCCGATCAGCTCCGTCGCACCGAGTCTGCCCAGTTCTTGGACAGCCTGAGAAATAACGAGGAAGCTCAGGATGGCTGAGAGGATGGCTATGAGGGGAATGGCTTGGAAGGCCGTGAACCAAATCTGGTCCTTGAGTACGCGCCGTACGACGCGGCGGCCGGCGGTGGGTAGCGTGCCCCACGCGATGACGATTCGGAAGAGGAGGAGCGCGAGGGCCCCCACTAGCGAGACCCATCGCGCAACTACGTTCCCGATTTTTACTATAGGCGCAATCAACTTGCGCCTAGAGTACTACGATTGTTGGAGTTGTTGCAACCCCTCCTCAGCTTCCGTGTACTCTGGGAATATGTCTAGCGCACGGCTGTATAGCTCGGCCGCGCGATCGATGTGACCCCGATCCGCGTACATGATGGCCCGGGAGTAGTACTGTATGGCCTCAGACGGAACTTCCCTTGCCTCGCGTTCCTCGCGGATAGCGTGCGGGAGAGCAGGCAAGTCCAAGTTCTCCGTGACACTTATTGCTAACGACGTCACCATAGAATAGAGATTTTCTCTATCGTCGCTAACGTTATCTGTTCGCACGATCTCGCTTGTCTCGGTGTTGATTACCCGGATGTCTAGACGCATCTCACCGTAGAGATCCACGAAACTGCCGAACACCATGAAACGGGCGCCAACCAGCCGCCCAATTCTGGCTGCAGTGTTGTTATCCACCCGGCCGCTCGCCCCCAAGTCCTGCTCGGCAATCAGCTCGCTAATCTGACTCCGCTCGACGACGCGCAATCCGGGGTTTGCAGCAAATTCCGTGATCATCATCTGTTGTAGGCCGACTCGTAGCGCCTCGAAGTCTTCGGCTTCTCGGCCGTAAGAGCCGCCGTTGTCAAACTTCATTACGGCGACACCAGGTCGATCGTCGTCCTGGGCTGCTAGCACGGTAGGCGTGAGTAAGCCGAAAGTCGCTATCAGCGTCACCAATGATCGGGATCGCATGTCTACCTCCTTAAACTGTTAATTCTAATCCTTCGCACGCAGCTACAATCTCGAGCTTCGCCAACCGCTTCCGCGCCAGCTCTCGCGCTTGTGCCAATACTTCGTCAACAGCCTCGTCATCATGATCGGGGTTGTGGTGAAACAGTACCAACCGCCTTACCCCCGACTCTGCTGCAATCTCAACCGATTCAGCAAAGGAAGAGTGTCCCCAACCGCGATAGGTCTCCACTTGCTCTGGCGTGTACATGGAATCGTGGACCAGGGTATCCACTCCGCCCAAGAAATTCACGAAGTCATCACGCCAGGACGGTGCTACATCGTAATCCCCACCTGGTCCCCACTCATTGTCCGTCACGTACGCGAGCGAGGCTCCACCCTCCCGTGGCTCAAGCTTCAGCCCGAGCGTGTTGCCTGGGTGCCGCACCCTGATTGCCGATACCGTACAACCGTCCAGCTCGAAAATTTCCTCCTCAACGTGCTCTACCCTTAACTCGGCCGCCAGTCCGTCGAGCGGTACGGGAAAAACGACCGGATTCATCTGCTCCCGGAGAATCGATTCGAGTGAGATGTCCCCCTGCTTGGCACCCCAAATCCGTACCCGGCTTCCATCCGCGAATAGTGGCGCAAAGAACGGCAACCCTTGGATGTGGTCCCAGTGTGTGTGGCTCACAACCAGATCGACGTCTACTGGTTCGGCTGATTTGGCGAGCTCTCTACCTAGGTTTCGGATCCCTGTTCCCGCATCTAAGATGATGATCCGCCCGGACTCCGCTTCAGGCAAATCCACGGAAACGCACGGTGTGTTGCCTCCGTACCGTGCAGTGGCCGGCCCGGGCGTGGGTATCGAACCTCGCGCTCCCCAGATCGTCGCTCGGAGTGTCATTTCCCCATGCTCAAGAGCACGTATTGAAAGCTATTGCCCGGCTGCAAGTTCATGCAATGCATAGCGTCACGATGCCTTGGTGACGGTGCTCACCGCAGTCCGGCGGTACGTTTCAGCCCCTCCCGATCGCGGATCACAATGGCCTGCTGCGATGCGGAAATCATTGTGTTACGATAGCTTTTGTGTCGCAGGCTGTCAATTTGAGAGGGGAGTGGCCCATTGCTCGTAAGTTGGCTTGCTGATTATATTTAACCCCTTCAGTACACACAGCTACATTGAACGGAGCCGAGAGTTGAAAGCAGACATACATCCCAAGTATCAACGTGCGGTAGTACAGTGTGCCTGCGGGAATACGTTTGAGACGCGTTCTGTCTTGCCGTCCATTCACGTGGAGATCTGCTCACAGTGCCACCCGTATTTTTCGGGCAAGCAGAAGCTCGTCGATACCGCTGGTCGCGTTGAGCGCTTCAGGCAGCGATACAACGCCAAGGCGGAGAAGCAAGAGGCCTAACCTTGCAAGCGCGGCTTGGGGCCGCGCTGTCCCGCGCGGCTGAGCTGGAACGCGAGCTTGCGGATCCCGCCACCTCACGGGACCCATCCAGGCTGAAATCGCTCGGTCGTGAGTATGCTCGACTCGAGCCCATCAAGTCCGCTGCAGCGCGCTACCAAAAAGTGAGCGACGAGCTCGCACAGGCGCTTGAGCTCCGCGACCACTCTGATCCAGAACTGGCGCAGCTCGCCGAAGCTGATGTTCAGCGTCTGACACCCGAAATTGAGCAGCTCGAGGCCAACCTGCTTGAGTTGTTGGTGCCGCACGACCCTATGAACGATAGAGATGTCATCGTGGAGGTTCGTGCCGGAACAGGTGGCGATGAGGCCGCGCTCTTTGCCGCCGACCTCGTCCGCATGTACACTCGATATGCCGAGCGACAGGGCTGGGACACGGATTTCGTTTCCGTCTCCCCGGGCAACGTAGGTGGTCTCAAGGAGGCTGTGTTTTCCGTAAGTGGAAGCGACACGTTCGGAAGACTGAGACATGAATCAGGTGTTCATCGTGTCCAGCGGGTGCCGGCTACGGAGGCCCAGGGTCGAATCCACACTTCGGCTGCGACCGTGGCGGTTCTCCCGGAAGCAGAAGACGTCGACGTGGAGATATCCGACAGCGATCTCAAGATCGACGTATTTCGCTCATCGGGCCCCGGAGGCCAGAGTGTCAACACGACCGATAGTGCTGTGCGGGTCACGCATATTCCCACCGGACTCGTCGTTCAATGTCAGGATCAGAAGTCGCAACTTCAGAACAAGGTGAGGGCGATGGAAGTGCTCAGAGCGCGCCTCCTCGACAGAATGATCGCCGAGCAGGAAGTTGACCGGGCGCGCGAGCGCAAGACGATGGTCGGGACGGGAGACCGCTCTGCTAAGATTCGAACTTACAACTTTCCTCAGAACAGAGTTACCGACCATAGAATCAATCTCACTGTTCACAGATTAGAAGAGATCCTGGATGGGGGTCTCGACGAGCTGATCGAAGCGCTCCGGTTGGCGTATCGTGAAGAGCGAGACCGTGCTTGAGACCACTGCACCTACAGTAGAAGAATTACTACGCGAGGGACGTGCCTACTTGGCGGCCTGCGGTTTGAGTAGGCCTGCCTGGGAGACAGCGTGCATCTGGAGCGTGGTTGGAGGTCGGGATCTCACCGCCGCGTGGCTCGATCGCGGGGAGAGTTCGAACAACGATTCGGCCGCTCGATTTCGTGAGGCGCTTGAACGAAGAGCGGCTGGGGAGCCGCTCTCATATGTGGTAGGCACCGCTAGCTTCAGAACGCTCGAAGTGGCGGTGAGCTCGGATGTGCTCATACCGCGTCCGGAAACAGAGGGTCTTGTCGAGCTGGTATTAGAGTGGGGTAGGGTGCGGCGGGGCTCAAATTGGGGGATCGCCCTGGATGTCGGTACCGGAAGCGGATGCATTGCGCTGAGCCTTGCCGTGGAGGGTCGATTCTCAGCTGTTGTGGCTACGGATTGCTCCCGTGCAGCTCTCCGAGTTGCACAGAGGAATGCTGAGGCTGTTGACGCCACGACGCCGGTACGTTTCGTGCAAGCCGACCTCTTCGATTCGATTCGATATCAGGGATTTGACTTGGTGGTATCGAATCCTCCCTACCTAACCGACGTCGAATTTGAGGAAGCCGAGCCCTCCGTCAGGATGTACGAGCCGCTAATCGCGCTGGCAAGCGGTGTGGACGGCATGTGGCACACACACGCGATCCTCGAGAATGCGCGGTCGCTCTTAAAACCGGGAGGACTACTCGCGCTCGAAATAGACTCAAGCAGGTCAGAGACTGCGCGGAGTGCGGCGCTGGAGGCGGGCTGGAGGGATGTCATGGTTGAGGCGGACCTATTCGGCCGGGCGCGCTATCTGGTCGCGTCAGTGGGTGGCTGAAGACGTGTCGCATAAGCTGCGTCTGCCCGGCACATTTATTGTCGTAGACGGCCCAGACGGTGCTGGCAAGACGACACTTGCCGCTGCCATTGTCAGCAAGCTCCGGGAGGCGGGGCATAACGTTGTTGAAGTCCGAGAGCCGGGGGGAACCAGAACTGCGGAGGCGGCGCGCGAAGTCGTACTCAACCCCGACTGCCAAGCTGGTGACCGAGCTGAGCTCTTCCTGTACCTGGCTGCTCGAGCAGACTTAGTGGAAAAGGTGATCCTTCCCGCGCTCGCTGAGAGCAAGGTAGTTGTGAGCGATCGATTCGATCTTTCGACTATCGCCTACCAGGTACACGGGCGAGGCTTACCGGAGTCCGAAGTCAGAGCAGCCAACAGGTTGGCGACGGGCGGTCTCGAGCCGAACATTACGCTCATTCTGGACGTACCTTTAGATGTCGGAAAGGCGAGGCTGGAACGCGCTGGTAAAGCGCCCGACCGGCTAGAGGGCGCCTCAGACGAAATGCATCGACGCGTGGGTGAGTCCTTCAAATCAGCCGCGGGCCAGGGAATCTTTCATGTGGATGCCACCGTCGCACAGAAGTCGGTATGCGAAGCGGCGTGGGAGATAATTGGCCACATGCTACCCCTGGAGGTCAAATCTAATGGTGACAGGTAGCGTATGTTGTTTTTTATGCGAAGCGAGACCACTCCGAAATGAAGAAGTATAGGCTGCCCGTATACGCGCTCGTAACGTTCGTCGCCCTTCTATCTGGGGGGTGGCTTCTTCAGCGGAGCGACTCCGAGTATGCCAGAGCGTACGAGCGGGCGAATCTCTTCCAGGAGGTCCTAGAGCACATTGCCCGGTTCTATGTCGATTCGCTTGATGAGGCTGAACTCTACGAAATGGCGATCGATGGGATGCTGAGCGAGCTTGAGGATCCCTACACGAGATTTCTTCGGGCGAATGAGGTTCGCGACCTGACTCTTAGCACAACGGGGAATTACGGTGGACTCGGGATTCGCATAGATGTCCGAGATGAGTGGATCACTATCATAACACCCCTCGCTGATACGCCGGCGGAGCGCGCGGGTCTTAGGCCGGCTGACCGGATTGTGGAGGTCGAAGGCGCTTCGACCAGGGGATGGAGCTCTGAGCGGGCTGTGGGGGAGTTGAAGGGTGAGCCGGGGACGCCGGTGAACATCAAGATTAACAGGCCAGGCTACCCGGAACTGCTTCCCTATAGCATAACCCGCGCCCTGATTCACGTGAGTTCCGTCGAGATCGCCACGATGCTGAGCGAACAGGTGGGGTACGTCGCACTTTCCACCGTGTCCGAAACTTCTGCGGCCGAAGTAGAGGAAGCCGTCACCGAGCTGCGGTCGCGGGGAGCTCGTGCCCTGATTTTCGATCTTAGAAACAATCCCGGCGGGATTCTCGCGCAAGGCGTAGAGGTAGTTGACCTCTTCCTCGAACGAGGGAAACTGGTAGTGGAGACCCGAGGTAGGGCTCCCGGAGCTTCGCGTACCTACAGATCGACCAACGATCCGAGGTGGCCTGACATGCCCCTGGTAGTACTGGTGAACCAGCTGTCTGCGAGCGCGGCCGAGATTATTTCGGGGGCGTTGCAGGACCACGACAGGGCGTTGATCGTTGGCGCTCCGACGTTTGGAAAAGGGATGGCGCAGCTCGTGTTTCGGCTGGGAGATAATGAAGCTCTGAGGGTCACCACCTCGAGGTGGTTCACTCCGTTGGGGCGATCGCTCAACAGGCGGTCCCGCCTTGCTGAAGATCTCTTAGTTGCAGCTATTCCGGTTAACGGGGATTCGACGGGGGAAATGAGCGAGGACTCAGGCGCCGTCTACTTGACCGCGTCGGGGAGGCAGCTGCGCGGGGGAGGGGGGATCAATCCCGACGTAGTGATTGGGAACGATCAACTGTCGGAGGAGGAACGAGCGTTTGCGATCGCGCTTGGCACTAAGGTTCCCGTTTTTCGGGATGTCTTAACTGGTTATGCCGTTGAATTGAGAGGTAACGGAGATTGGCCCAGCGACGAGATAACGGTGACGAACGTGATGCGAGCCGAGGTGCTTAGGCGCTTGAGAGCCCGCGATGTTCCGCTGAGCGACTCTGAGTGGGAGGCTGCTCAAACTGTGGTCGAGCGTCAGATGACATATGAACTCGCGAGATATTTATTCGGGAGAGATCGCGAGGCCGAGTTGAGGGCTGGAGACGACGCCCACATACAGCGGGCGCTCGAATTGCTGGAAGAGGCGGGCACGCAAGAGGAGCTGCTCGCGCAGGTGGTTGTAGGTCTCGACTGACGCCTACGGTGTCACGACGCGGGCACCGTTCGGAACCTCAAATCTGAGTTCTCTGTCTGATATGTTTCCGTCGAGCTGAATAGCAGTCAACACCAATAGCCGCTTCTGCCCTGATTCCTCCGTAAACTCCAGTTTCCGCAAGAGCCCGGTATCCCGGGAAATCGAGATGGTGGCCTCATCAAACCATGCATTGGCGATGAGGGGAGTCAGATGTACGGCGTCCACGGAATCTCCCATGACCTGGTCAGCGCCCAAATACTGCGCACGGTAGCGTTCGGTAGCTCTCTCGACAAACTGTGCAAACAGGTTCGGCGTATTAGCCCCGGACTCAGGAACCGGTTGCTTGATCACCTGGTTTGGAACGGTGCTTGGAGTGTAAATCCACAACCATTCACGGTCCGCCACAATTCGATCCCCGGCCGGGTCGGTGAACCGCATCGCGAATCTGTCCGGTACGACGAGGAAGAGAACCCCCGATGAAATCTCCGGATCGCCGAGCATCGGATTTGTTATCGTCTGCGTGAACTCGGCTCGGATCGTCGCTAGCTCGTGGTAGGCGTCTTCCGCTCTACGAAGCACTGAGCTCGCTTCCTGCGCTGCTGCAGGGAGTTGGAGCAGCGTTAGCAGGGCGGCGAGCGTCCGCAGCTGTCTCATGTCCCAATCGTCGCGGTGGCCAGCGCGGCCACTTCGCGACCGATGGTCGAGGCAATCTCCTTGATTTGTGTGACCAACTCGGTGAGCTGTGCCGGATAAAGACTCTGCGCGCCGTCGGAAAGAGCTCTTGCCGGGTCGGGATGCATTTCAACCATCAGTCCGTCGGCGCCCGCGGCCACCGCGGCCAGGGCCATACTCGGTACGTACTCGCGACTTCCAGTACCGTGGCTCGGGTCGGCAATTATCGGAAGGTGAGACAATCCCTGAATGATAGGAATCGAGGTCAGATCAAAAATGTTGCGTGCCGGTGTGTCAAACCCGCGGATGCCTCTCTCGCAGAGAATGACCCGGTCATTTCCTTCAGTCAGTATGTACTCGGCAGAGAGCAGCAGTTCCGTGATAGTTGATGCCAGCCCCCTCTTGAGCAAAATCGGTTTCTCGATCTTGCCAGCCTCTTTGAGCAGGGAATAGTTCTGCATGTTTCTGGCGCCGATCTGCACGATGTCGGCGTACTCACTCACGATATTGATCCCTTGCGGGTCGATCGCCTCCGTCACTATCGGGAGGCCTGTTAATTCGCGAGCACGAGCCAACAGCTTCAAACCGTCAATGCCGAGCCCCTGGAAGGAGTAAGGCGAAGAGCGCGGCTTGAATGCTCCCCCTCGCAACAGGGTCGCTCCGGCTGCCCGGGCGACGGTTGCCGCCTCGATGATTTGAGCTTCAGATTCGACCGAGCAGGGTCCTGCAATGATCGGTATGCTCTTACCACCGAACGAGACGCAATCGGACACCGCCACAACGGTGTTTTCCGGTTTCCATTCTCGCGAAACCAGTTTGAAAGGCCGCGTTATTCGTATGATTTCACTGACACCGGGAAGTCCACGGAGGCTGGATTCGTCGAGGCCGTCGACGCCGCCCACGATACCGATCGCGGTCCGTTGCACACCGCGGATCTCGCGCGCTTGGAATCCGAGTTCCTCAATTGTTTGAATTATGCTGCTGATTTCTTCACCAGCAGCGTCGCTACGCATTACTACGAGCATTACTCAGTACTCTTATCAACTTCAAAGGTGTCCCCGTCAGCCGCCACAACTATCGGGCCGTTGAACTGCGACGCGGCGATGCTGGCGGCATCAACGTCTTCAACCGTGGGATAGAAGTGCGTTAGCACCAATTTCGCAGCCTCCGCGTCCCTCGCCAGCCTGCCCGCCCCAATGGGACTGAGATGAGTATCAATTGCCCTGTCGTCGGGGAGCGAGCACTCGCACAGTAAAAGATCACACCCTCGTGCCCAATTGGCGAGGTCTGGGCTGGGCCCGGTGTCACCGGTGTAGACCATTCGGCCCCTCTGATCGTGAACGGAGTATGCCAGACTCTCCTCAGTGTGCGGTGTGTTGTGACAATCAAGCAAAACTCCAGGGCCGATTTCCTGTGCGTCATCCGGCGCCAATTCAATCACTTCGAGCGGGTACTCAGGTTCGAGGATCCATCCTCCAAACGCATTGCAGAGAGCTTCCAAGCGCGCTTTGAACCCGCGAGGTCCTATAAGGGTCAACCGGTCGCTTCGCGGCGTTTCTGCACCCCAGCGCAGCGCAAAGATGACGGCCGGGAGTTCACCCCAGTGATCTGCGTGGAAGTGCGTGACTGCGACATGTGTTACTCCAGGCCACGCTATGTCGAAGCTGGCCATCCGGTGAAGCACGCCGGCGCCGCAGTCGAGTAGTAGCCGAACTTCGCCGGATTCAACCCAGTACGCTGACGATGTACGGGCTGCAGATGGTGAGACTGTTCCGCTTCCCAGTACCGTCAATCGCAAATCGAAACTCCCCAGGTTGGCTTGGCTGTCTGTCAGGCTCAGAACTGCGCGGGTTCAGCTTGTCCCAGCCGAACTCCTACGACAGTGGATACGCCGGGCTCCTGCATCGTGATGCCGTAGACCGAGTCAGCGATCTGCATCGTTCGGGGATTGTGAGTTATGACGATGAATTGCGTGTCTGATTTGAACTGTTCGATCAATCGCACAAATCTGAGCACGTTCGCGTCGTCCAGTGGGGCGTCCACTTCGTCGAGGAGGCAAAACGGACTGGGCTTGGTGAGATAGATCGCGAACAGCAAAGACGCAGCCACGAGCGCCCGCTCGCCAGACGAGAGCAAGTCGATTCGCTGGGTTCGTTTTCCTCGTGGGGAAGCGTGGATCTCTATGTCGCTTTCAAGCGGATCCCCTCCGTCGGCCAGTGTGAGATCACACCGACCCCCGTCAAATAGCGTGCCGAAGGCGACGCCGAAATTTTCTCGGATCTTCTCGAACGTCTCCAGGAACATGCGCCGTGCCGTTTCGTCGATCTCACGAAGTGCCTTTGAAAGGTCGTTTCGGGCCTTAACGAGGTCGTCACGTTGATCGGTGAGAAACTCCAGTCTACTGCTCTCCTGCTCGTGTTCCTCGACCGCAAGCGGATTCACCGGCCCAAGTGCAGCGATCTTTTCTGCGAGGTGCTCGGCTGTAGCCTTCCACTCGTCGGGATCGCCATCTACTGCTGGGGCTGACTGCTCGAGTTCGCTGAACGGCCTCTGGAACTCGGCTTCGATTCTTTCTAGGAGCGCTCGCTTACGGCCAGCGGCTTCCGTCGCCTCGATAGCCAATTCATGAGAGGTCTGCGTCAGGGTACTAAGTTGCTCGCGATACTCCTGAACTTTCGTCTCGGCCTGGAGCAGAGATTTCTCCGCCTGATGTACCGATTCGGCAGCTTGAACGGCGGCCGTTTCTAACTCTTGTGCCGTGGCGCGGCTGTCGGACAATTGGTCTTCCCAGCGCGCCACCTTCTCACGCCGGTCAGCGGAATCCGTTTCGATTGCCTCAGTCTCAGCGTCCAGTGATGCAGCGGCCTGTTGGAACGATGCTAGATCGGTTTCGGCCCTCTCACTGCGTGTGGTTGCGGCCTCTTCGCGCGCAACGATCTGAGCCTCTTCCACTTGCCAGTGCACTCTGCGTTCTCTTGCAGTTTCCTGCGCTTCCTCCAACTCACCTAACGCCGACCTGTGGGATCCAACGTCGTCCTCGACTTCCGATCGCTCTCTTTCGGTTTTGGTGATGTGCTCAGCGATGTTGCCGAGAAATTTCGCACGTTCTTCGGCCCGATTGCGCAGGCGGGTGAGCGCACCTTGAAACTCCTCGTACTCTCGTTCGGCGCGCTGGAGACCACGTCTGTTATCGTCATGCTGGGCAGCTGCCTCTCTCATCGATTCGCGCGTCTTTTCCGAGCTTTGCGCGGCTCTCGTCAGGTCGCTCTCAGCACGACGGTGATTCGCAGACGCTTTTTCCAGTTCGTGGTTAAGCCGTTCCTGTTTCTCGAGAGCTTTGGCATGCTCGGTTCTTAATGTCTCGAGTTCGGCCTTGCGCGCGAGCGGTCCGCTTGAGTCTCCCGGCGCAGGCAGGTACACGGCTCCGTTCTGCCGACGTATGGCGGACCCTTCCGGATCGAGCGACCTGTTTTCGGACAGAAGCGTGTCCAGCCATTGCACCGCCGGTTTCTTAGCCCGCGGAGCGGAAGCCTTTTCCGTACTTTGGTGCGTAGTCTGAGGCCCAGGTTTGACGGGCAACAGCACGAGCGGGCCCGGATTGGTCTTCTTATGCCACCCTCTAATCGCCTCTACCGATGCTTCGTCTTTTACTAAGACCGCGTGGAGCCAGTCTCCCAACATCCGTTCGGCAACGCTTGCGCTGTTCTTGGTTGTTTCCAAGAAATCACTGAGTGGTCCGTGAATGAGGTCTTTGCCGAGCTGCTCACGGGCTTGCAACAACGATCTGGCCGCCGGCGCCAGCCCGGCCCTACTGCGTTCCAACTCCTCAATCGCATCGCGCTTAGCCTCGAGTTGGGTGACTTCATCCTCCGCCGACCTCCGCTCCACTCGAACTGCGTTCTCGTTTTCCCGCGCGGCCGCAAGCGCGTGGCGTGCACGGTCCAGTTCATCAGCGGCCTTTCGCTCGAGTTCCTCTAGTCGAGCAAACTCCGTGGCGGATCGCTCTGACATATCTCGGAGCCGATCGCGTTCCGCCGTTGTGGATTCGAGCTTTTTCTCTATGTCTAAGAGCTGCAGCTTCAGCTCGTCGAGTTCGGCCTGGGCTGCAGTTCGCTCACCGGACCTGGCACGGCTCGTTTCCGCCAATTGCTGGAGCTGTTCCTCGAGGTCACGCACTTGGTTGCGCTGGTTAATTACCTTCTCGCGGCTTCCGCTCTCGGCCTCGATGCGAAGGTCGAGTTCGGTTTGAACTGCCGAGTGTGCTGTCCGGGCGGCGTCCAGTTCTTCCGCGGCGGCTTCGCCCTCGAGCTTTGCTCTCGTTGCCCGTTTCTCAAAATCAGCCTTCTCCTCGAGCGCCTTGCTCTTGCGAAGAGTCGCATTTTGCAGTCGTTCGCTCGCCAGCTTGAGATCACCTTCGAGCTTTTCGGTCTTAACGCGTTCGTCAGCTAGGCGCCGGTCGAGTTCATTTCTCTTTGCTTCGGCCGCTGAGCGGAGCTGAACGCGTGTCTCCCGTTCCCGCTCCGCCTCATCAAGAGTTTCGCTAACCCGCGGGATTTCGCTATTGAGCAGCGACCGGCGTGTCTCAAGAGCGTCAGCGCGGTTATCGAATTCCTGGAGGTCGCTTCGCGCCAACGTCATTACGATCGCGAACCGATATTCGCTGAACTGTTTGTGTCGCTCAGCCTTGCCCTTTTGCCGTGCGAGGCTGCGGACTTGAGTCTGAATTTCGCCAATCAGGTCTTCCAGCCGTTGTAGGTCTTCGCTCGTACGCTCCAACCGACGCTCGGTGCTCGTCTTGCGGTCCCTGTAGAGGCCGATTCCTGCCGACTCTTCAAACAGCGATCGGCGCTCTTCCGCTTTATCGGAGAGCAACCTGTCGACCATCCTGCCCTCGATCACAACGCCGGCGTCGGACCCCAACCCGGTTCCCCGCAGCAGATCTTGGATGTCACGGAGCCGCACAGGGGACCCGTTGATGAGGTAGTCACTCTGACCGCTGCGAGATAGTCTTCTGGTGATGGCGACCTCGCTGTACGAGATGGGCAAGGTCCCGTCGCCGTTGTCGAAGATGAGGGAGACTTCAGCTATGTTGATCGGTTTGCGCGAAGCCGCACCTTGGAAGATGACCTCGTCCATCCGGGCACTGCGGAGCATTTTCGCTCGCTGTTCTCCAAGCACCCAGCGGACTGCGTCAGACACGTTTGATTTTCCGCAGCCGTTCGGCCCAACGATTGCTGTAACTCCATCATCAAACGGGAGTTCGACGGAATCCGCAAATGACTTGAATCCCGTGAGCTCGAGCCGGGTCAGTTTCATCGGCCGTGCCTCAATCCTGTGGCGATTGTTCGAGATGCTTCCGCAGCCGAGCTACGGACCACGGTATGCTGGCGCGAGGAGCACGCAACGGTGGCTGCCATCGACCGCTGCGGAAGTCGGTACAATGTACGCTGAAGTGGCCAGAAGTCGAAGCCCTTCAAAACTCTTTGGAGGGTTCAACAAAGAAGATCCAGTATGGGCGATCCAGCGTCTGCGCGGTTGCCTCCGCCTCACTCTGATCGGAAAACGGTCCGAGGACCACTCTATAGGGCTCGTCCGGTTCTTGCGGCATCAAAATACTAGCATCCAGGCCAGCTCTGCGCAGGCGGACAGATAGGTCTTCTGCCCACTCCCGGTTGGTGGTACTGCTGACCTGTACAAACACCAACCCTGGCTCTTGTCCTTCCGCTGCCAGGTCGGTCTTGCCTGGAGTGCCCAGGGTAGGTTCTCTAGGGGTCCATCCGGCTACCATCCAGCGGTCATTTCCCACCCCGGTCACGCTTGCCACTTCCGTGAGCGATTCGGATTCGTATGTCACTATGTCGTTGCCTCGCTTTGCCAAGATCGTTCCGTCCGGAGCGACGGTCGGGAGGTCGTCCGTCCAATCAACGGGGAGCGTGCCGACAGTGCGCATCTGGAGAACTTCGACGATGAGAACCGAATCGGCGTCGGCGTGCCGGAGAAACAGAAGCCGTCCGTACGGATCCATCCTTACTCGACCCGGCGGGAATGGTAGGTCAAGTGCCTTCAGCATACGTCCGTTGTACCTGTCGATTTCGACTAGCTGGTCCGACTCGGTGACGATGTACAGGCGGTGCCCAGAGGGTGAAAAAACTGCACTGGTGGTTCCTGAGTCAGTGCTGATTTCCCGCACGCGATCAGGGGTGCGCGTCTCAAACAGGTGCAGCTTACCCGGGGCCAATACTGCCACGGCGTCCGCCCAGCGGGAAACGGCGAGAAAACCTTCCGGGATAGTCCACCTTGCGGGTTCTCGGTCGCGCCTGAAGACCACCAGGGATCGCCCGGTTTCACTTCGCAGTTCGGTGAGAAGATTACCGCCTGCTGCGCCCCACAGAGCCGCCGTCTGCGATACGGCGGAGTCGATCCAGATGGACACCTGACGCTGTTCGACGGATCCAACAGCCCCACTGGTCAGTATGACGTAAGGAACCCCGTTGAGTCCGAGTGCAGCACGGTGGATGCTGGAATCGATCATCCTGGTCAATCCAGCGGTGAGGTCGATGGCATAAAGTTTCGTACTGTCTCCGATCAGGTATATGAGGTCACCTTCCGACGAGTACCCGATTACTTCCGCTATTTCGGTTCGGGGCATCGGTATTCGCCAAGGTAACTCAGTCAGACTCGGGAGCCGGTAGATGCCGACGCCTTCGCTTGACCCGTGCGGAATCCTGAAGGCGACTGCCTCTTGGGGGGTGAACGAGTTGTGCTCTTGGGCCAGCTTCGACATCTGTATATGGCGCGACTGTGAGCCGCACGCACAGAAGCTCGCGAGCGTGGCCGAGAGCCAAAGTGGTCTCGCGCTGCGCTTCACCAGGCGCATTCGCCGTGTGCTCAGATACCGGGGCAAGCCACTCGCCGCGATGAGCACCTGGTTTATCCTACTGACCCTTCGAACACTAGTGGTGCGTCCGCCCAGAGGCGCTCGAGCTGATAAAATTCCCTCAGTTCGGGATGGAATATGTGGACCACGAAATCGACGAAGTCGAGTAGTACCCACCGCCCGGTTTCTAGTCCTTCGGAGTGATGCGGATTGATTCCTGTTTTGATCAACCGCTCCAAGACCCTCTCGCCTAGGGAGCGTACGTGAAGATCCGAGGTTCCCGACGCGATGATAAAGTAGTCGGTTGCTCCGCTGATGGACCGTAGATCGAGCACGACGATGTCCTTTGCTTTGGTACCATCCAGTACGGTCACGGCCAACTCGACGCCAGGATATATCTTGAACTTGGTCAGTCGCTCGGAGCTCCTAGTCTTCGACTTGAAAGAAAAGGCCCCAGCCGCCCGGACCCACATGCACGCCTATGGCCGGCGTAACCGGGCCCGTTACGATCTCTTTAGGTGAGAACCTCGCGACGACCTCAGCCTTCAGTTCCGCGACGACGTCGGGGGCGTCAGCATGCACTATCCCGAGCCGAAGCTGTTCGGGTCGGGGGCTGAGTCTTTCTTCGAGAATCTCGAGGACTCGCGGAACCACTGCTTCCCGGCCACGAACCCGGTCCAGTGGTTCTACCCGTCCTTCGGGTGACAGTTCGAGGATGGGTTTGATTCCTAGAAGATCGCCCAGCCACGCCTTCCCGCGACTCACACGGCCCGACCTGAGGAGATTGTCGAATACATCAACCGTAAAAAATCCTCCTGATTGATTGCGAACGCGGTTGAGTTCGGCCGTTATTGATTTTGGATCCAGTCCTTCTTCCGCTAGTTCAGCGGCTCTGAGGACGAGCAGCCCGAGGCCCAGCGACGCTGACCGGGAGTCGAATAGCTCTATGCCGCCGATACCGGAAGCTCGTGCTGCGGCTTGGGCCGATCCGAACGTGCCTGACAGTGCTGATGACACGATCAGTCCGTAGATGGAATCCGCGCTTTCCGCTGCCTCTGCGAATGCCTCGGCAAACGCGCCGGGAGCGGGCTGCGACGTCGTAAAGATCACGCCCTCGCGCATCCTCTCGTAAATTGCCCGCGTCTCTGGGTCAATCCGATCGCGGAAAGTTTTCTCACGCTCAATCACTTGCATCGAAACCATAATGATGCCAAGGCGATCGACTATACTGTCGTCCAGATCACAAGACGAATCGACGACGAAAGAAATACCGCGTTTTGCCGTGTGAAGCGCTTCGTGCTGCTCGCGTATGTCGTCCGCCTTACTGAATTCGATATTCCCCCAGCTGCGGGCGAGGCTAAACACATTGTCCGGCGTGTTCGTGTGGATGTGGACCTTGAGAGCTTCCTCACTCATTAAGACTACCAGCGAGCCACCTAACTTGCGCAAGGTGTGGCGCACTTCAGTGGCCGTCGGGAAACCTGATCCGCTCACCAAGACCTCAGTGCAGAATCGGTAATCGCGTTCCACCGCCACAACGGCTGTTGCGGCTGCGTCGGGCGCCGCGAACTGCATTGGTTCGGTGGCGGCCCGGATTGGCTCACCCTCTATTAACCTCACGATGCCTTCTAGCATGCGCACGAACCCCTTTGCTCCTGCGTCGACAACTCCGTTCTCCTTAAGAACCGCCAATAGCTCGGGGGTTCTGCTAAGTGACTGCCTTGCCATCTCAAGCACCCGTCGCATGAAGTCCCCGAAATTTTCCGTTCCCGTGGCAACGGCTTCCGCGGCTTCCGCAGTTTCACGGCAGACCGTCAGGATCGTGCCCTCGACAGGTTCGTCGAGCGACGAACTGAGTTGCTCAGCTCCGCTCTTAAGCGCCCGCGCTACGTCAACAGCCGACGCTACTTCTGTGTCTCCCATGGACTCGTGAAATCCGATAAGAAAGTGAGACAGCAACATGCCTGAGTTGCCTCGGGCAGAGAAGACGCAGG
>JAZFQE010000017.1:0-2793 GCA_036444955.1 Gemmatimonadales bacterium | reverse complement strand
CGACGATATCCGCGGCGACCTGCATCTGCGGAGCTTCCTCAGCCCCCGTATACTGGAATCGCTGTTTGTCCTGAACGACCCCGAAACGTTGCCGTTCTTGAGGGGTCTGCTCACCTCCGGATACACCGACAGGCAGCCCGATTATTGTGAAGTCATCCAGGCACTCGTCATGGTGCGCCGTTTCACAGGAATGGTCGAGCCAAATGTGAAATTTGGGGCAGCCCAGCTAGTGGTGGTCGAGTCCCGGCTCGATCGAGCCGAACGCCTGTTCGACGAAAGGCGGGAGAAGCTTCACCCGGTTGTAGTCATCTAGAGAATCTTGAATACTGAATATTCAATATTCAATATTGGATATTCGAGATTGGAGTGGGCCCTCTCACCTCTCACTTCTTTACGTCTCACCGTATGATACGGCGGAAGATCGTCACGCTCGTACCGCGGCCGATACCGTCAAGCACGATCTGCTGACCTCGAGCGTCGAACAGGCCCGTCCAGATCAACGTCGAATCAGATACCTCCAGAGAGTCAGGGGTCCAGTCGAACTCGATTTCCCGGGAACGCCGTTCCCATTTGCCAAACACGCGAGATCCGCCAGGGCGTATTCGGTGCGATGCATCCCCACTTCTTGATAGGAAGAGCTCCATCTGGGTACTGTTGGGAAGGTCGGCGATCCAGCGGGCTTCAATCGGACGGGCCAACAAGTTTTGCTCGGTCATCGTGATCGTGACGTTGTCTTCGTCATCGATGAGCAGCTTTTCAAGTGAGAATCTGTAACGCAAGCCGAACTGAAACGTTGGCACGAATGCCTCAGCCGCGTCGTGGAATCGGTGGAAGGCGTGGTATAGCATGTGGCTCAGAGCGGTATCGCCGTAGATGATCAAGTTGCGAGGCGTCAGCGCGTAATCGACCGGGTAATTTCGGACGTTGTCGCTGACGACCAGCATGGTATCGCTGAAGAAATCAAGCCAAAGCGGAAGACCATTCACCTTCGCGCCGACCCAGCGCTTGAGGATCAGGGTCTGCACGCTGTCCCTGTCTCGATCGAAGTCTCGTATTTGCGCCACCAACGGGGTTGGCGTCACGACCAGCAGGAACGCGAGAAGAGTTTTCATGCTTGTACCATGCGCACGGGCGGCATTCTGGGCAAGTGAGCGCTGCCCGATTTACCACGCGAGCCCGACCGCGACTCCAATCGATAACCCCAGTTTGTCCTGCAAATCGCGAGAGCCAGGAACCAGCGGGCGAGGCCCGGCAAAGTACTCGTAGCTGATGGCAGGTTCGGCAAACCAACCGCTGGTCGAAACCCAGCGATATCCGAACAACAACCCGACGCCGAGGTAGAGATGATCTCGGCGCTCTCGCAGCAGCTGCGTCGTCAGGAACTGTTGCTGGGCCCGCGTGTTGTCGGCTTGTAGCCAGACCCCGTCTACGCGTCCGCCGACCACGATGCCCGCTGCTTCGGCCGCGCCGAGATATTTGCGGACGCCGACACCCGGCCCGCCACCGTATACCTTGATTCCGTCCTCTTGGGAGTACACACCCACGCCGCCGATTTCGAGCGTCGTCGTTCGTCCGATCTTGAACTCGACGCCCGCGGTGCCTACGCCCAGTATCAATCCGAGGGGCTGGACGAACACAAAGCGTTGTGGTACTTCACGTAAGCCCTGGGCCAGGAGGGATTGGGGTGCCACGAGTAAGGCCAAACCCATCAGCATTCTGTTCCTCATTGCGCACCTTCGCGAGGTTGACATTGTTCTGAGGCCGCAAGGTCCGTACCTGTACCGTCGAGGTGCCGGAGAAATGAAGTTAGCTTTCTCGTCACGATGGCTGCTGCACCGGTGACAGCGCGAACGACCCATAAGTTTACCGATCGGGGCGAGGCGCTCGGACATTTTTTTTCGCGCGCCGGAGACGCTCCTCGGTTCCTGGCATATGACGACGAGGTCGGGTGTCCGTTGGAAAGCGCTCTGGCGGTGCTCGAGTGGACCGGCGCGGTTGGCCTCTTGGCTGACGAGGACCTCATTCATGCTGCGCGCCTGAGCGGTGAGACCGCCGCGGCCATGGTCGAGCGGCGGCGGGATGGCCGCCGGGTGTTCGTCTACATGGGGCCGCGGATGGACGCACCGCCGGCCGATCCGTACGAGGGTTCACTGCTGTACGACGAACCCGGGGTCCGAGCGTACGAGTTTGCACAGCGGGCTCACGCATTGGCCCACTTCATTCGCGCGACCCAAGCGGTGGGCGCGGTAATTTCGATGTTGTCGAAGCGCGCCCCCGAACTGCGTCACGTAAAGCGTTGGCTCGGGGATTTGCTACAGGAGCCGGATCGCGCCGGTTCGAACAAGCTGCTGAGCGGATGGTTTGCGACAACAGGCGCCGGAGTGTTGTTTGCGCCGGTTGAAGAGAGCGAGCCGTATGTGTACGAGGAGATCTCCAGTCAGTAAGCCGTGAGCCGTGAGCCGTAAGCCGGGAGCGGTAAATCTGAACGACTTGGACAGCGATTCGCCAAACCATTTGTTGTTGTTGTCTTGGATGGCCGGCTCACGGCTCACGGCTCACGATTCAGGCTCCTTGCACTATGTGGCACAAGTCGAGTTACCGACATTCCACACCTTCCACATGAGGTGGATAAGGTGTCCAACTCTGTGTGGTTCTAGGGTTTTTCCGTCCACATTTTTTGCACATGAAAACAGCGTAAACCGAAGATACATCGGCACTTGCGCGATTTCGGACCGCTCTTAAATTGAACGTCGACGGCACTCAGGAGAAGGGCGGGACTCGGTCCCGAAGACG
>JAZFQE010000016.1:0-3643 GCA_036444955.1 Gemmatimonadales bacterium | reverse complement strand
CACCGCGTTGCAGGATCTGCTTGACTCGAAGGAGCCATGGATACGATTGCGGCCACACGTCCCGGTGCTGATGGTCTCAGTCTGACCCAGTTGAGATGATCCCGCCGTCACGGTAGCTGTTCTAGGGGGATGTATGGCCTCAGTTTGGGCGGAGTTGAAACGACGCAACGTCTTCAAGGTAGGCGCGGCCTGCACCAATATGGGGCGGCTCAGAGGTCGCGTTAACGGTTAACCGATCTCCGCTTATGGCCGAAAGCAGCCGTTGGGTCCGAGTCTCAACGAGTCTCAATACCAACACCAAAGGAGTTCTCACCATGTACCGAGTTGCACAATGTAATGGCTCTCGCACCCATCTCTTGGTCTGCGCCGCGCTGGCAGTATTGATCGCGGGCTGTGACACAGCCAGTCCGCCCTTTGAGTACATCCAGTTGCTGGACGCAGAGACAGCCGCAGTCACCAACACGCCGTTCTCATCCGCAATCAAAGTGCGCTCGGGCAACATCGTATTTCTGTCCGGCACGGTCGGGGCGGGTCCCCATAGCCATCCACACGTTCCGGCCGAGTTCGACCACCTCGACTTCAGCACGGAGGCTCAGACCGAGAGGGTCATGGAAAACCTGAAAGCAATGGTGGAAGCAGCCGGGGGGCAGCTCACTGATATCATCCAGGTCACCCGATTCGTCCGCGAAGTCGGCAGTAACCAGGACGCGATAAACGTCGTAATGAATCGTTACTGGGGCCCTGATCATCGCCCGGCGAGCACTACTGTGGAGATCGTCCGGCTGGCGACCGATCCACGCTTCATTCTAGAGGTGGAAGCAGTAGCGGTCGTGCCCGACTGACGCGGCACCCTCTCTGATTCAAGAACAGAACGCGTTATCCTTTACTGGATTGCCTTAACGAATGTCCGCTTATGGCCGAAAGCAGACATTCGGTGTTGGATGGAGGTTGATCCTGCACGAAATTTCGCGTCTATGGAGAAGAAGTAATACGAGATTAGTGAGGGCAACCTGATGGGTACTAGAGCTCTGTGCGCCGCGATGCTTCCTTTGGCAGCAGCACTTTTCGCTGCCGGGGCGGTGAGTCAGTCGCCGCCGCCATCCGCGCTGGTAAATCAACGCTCAGAGGAGACGGTCGAGGCAGCCCGCGCCGCTTCTCCGCATACGGCTGAAACTACTTACGCGTATTTCCAAAATGAAGCTGAGGAAGCGATTGCACGGGCCATCAAGCGAGTGTGGGACCCGAGCCAGCCTCATCCTGAACCCCCACGCATGCCGTGGGGGGATCCAAGCTTACAGGGCTACTGGTTGAACTCGACCTATACTCCCTTAGAACGGCCCGAAGCGCTTGCCGGGAAACCGCGATATTCACCGGAAGAAGCGATCGAGACGTTCCAGAGCGCTGTCACCACGGACGCGTCGGTGGACCCAGCAACCGTTCACTACGATTGGACGGAGTTTGGGATGGATTACTGGCAAAGTCCCGTTCGGCCGAACCTCCGGACGTCGCTCATTACGGATCCTCCAGACGGCAGAGTCCCTGCTCTAACACCTGCGGGACAGACGAGAAGTCGGGAGCAAATGCGGGGTCATACCCTGGAGTCTCGGGGTCTGTACGAGCGTTGCATTCAAGGAAATCAAGGGCCGCCGAGAACGCCGCACGCACGAGGCGGGAACTCATCCTTCGGACAGAGCACCGGTCAGTCTCAGATTATTCAGACGCCGGATCATGTCATCCTCATCACCCAGGCCAACAGCGATGTCCGTATCTTCCCGCTGGACGGATCCCCGCATGCACCAGAGGCGATCCGAAGCTACCTGGGAGACTCTCGCGCTCGCTGGGAGGGTGACACACTGGTCGTTGAGACCACGAACTTCCATGAGAAGCGAAAATGGCGCGGCTCAGCCGGAGATTTGCACCTCGTGGAGCGTTTCACGCGGGTAGCCGATGACACGCTACTCTACGAAGCCACGGTCACGGATCCGACGACCTGGGTGGCCCCATGGACGACTGAGGTACCGTGGCCGATGCTGGATCCTCCGGGGCTATTCGAGTTCGCTTGCCACGAGCAGAACTACGGCATCATTAACGTCGTCAGGGGCGCGAGAATCCGGGCGGCGGAGTACGAAGCTGGATTGGAACCATGAGACAGCGACGTAACGAATACGCGAGCGTCCGCTTTTGGCCGAAAGCAGCCGTCGGTTAACAGTTAATATGCAAGCCCGTGTATGGTCTGCGAGCGACTCCTGCCGTCGGGGACCATCTGCTTTCTAAGCACTTGCGGTCACTGGTATTATAAGCCTCATGAGTACCAGCAAGGACGCGGTCAGGAAGCCCCGTGGAAAAAAGAAAGTAAGGCGACGATCTCGCGATTACGTGCTTCCGAAAGAAATGGATCGAGTGCTCAAAGCGGCCATAAACACTGGCCGCCACGAGCACCGAAACTACACCTTGATTCTCCTTTGCTACCGCCACGGGCTACGCGTAGGCGAAGTAGCGGAATTACGCTGGAGAATGGTCGATCTCAAGAAGAAAGTGCTGCGCGTGACCCGTCTGAACAATGGGATCAAATCTGTGCAACCTTTGCGCAAAGAAGAGCTAGTAGCGTTGCGAAAATTAAAACGAGATTACCCGGGCGGCTCTTATCTGTTCAGGGCAGAGCGCGGTACGAAGGTGACCGAGCCCAGCGTCCGAAGAATCGTCGCGAGAGCGGGTCGCGAGGCGAATTTGGGGTTTCATCTTCATCCTCGAATGTTACGTCATGGCTGCGGTCACGCTCTTGCCGACGCTGGTCACAACATGCTGGCAATCCAGAACTACCTCGGGCATCGAAACATCCGCCACACGCTGCGCTACATGGAACTGCCGCCACAGCCATTCAAACACTTTTGGAGAGATTGAGACGCGCCGCGGCTTGCACCAAGATGGGGCGGTCTCAGGACGACGTTAACGATCAGCGAATGTCTGCTTTTGGCCGAAAGCAGCCGTCGGTTAACCGTTAATATGCATGCTCCTGCATATTCGGGCGAGTGCGCAGCAGGTTGGGGTTTAGAGAGTAGCTAAATGCGAGTAACCGGAGTCAGGAACACTACCGACTAAGAGCGCCCCTATGGCTAAGATGATGGTGCAGAATTTATCGCCGAGTACGACTGCGGAGAGCCTAAGAAAGCTGTTCGCGGAGTTCGGAACCGTACAATCTGTCAGCTTGGCTCAGGACATAATGACCGGGCGGTGTGGAGGCTTCGGCTTTGTAAATCTGTACGAAAAGGAGGACGGCGCTGCCCTTTACGCGCTGGACGGGAGGAACCTTGACGGTCGTACTCTTAGGGTGACCTTCGAGAAGAAACGAGACCCGCAGAATTATTACAGCTAGGCGCATATTTTTAGCCACATTTGGGGAGATTCCAGCCCCATCTAGGTAGAATCAGGACACAACCGCCTCTAGGGGGAGCCTAGTGTCATTCTTCGGGGAGCTGAGACGCAGAAACGTCGTTAGAGTCGCAGTGGCCTACGCCATTGTCGGATGGATATTGGTTGAGGTTTCAGCCACCGTCCTGCCAATCTTTGAAGCCCCTGATTGGATCGTCCAAGTCTTGACGTTCTTCGTCATCCTGGGATTCCCTCTGGCACTCATCCTCTCTTG
>JAZFQE010000015.1:0-8165 GCA_036444955.1 Gemmatimonadales bacterium | reverse complement strand
GCTGCAATGTCTGCCACCGTCGCCTTCTCAACGCCCCGGTCGCTTATCAGGGCCTGAGCGGAATCAAGAATGGATGACCTGATGTCAGGATGAGGTCTCATACGTATTGATTGGTCGGTCAGTCAGCTCGAATATATGTCTTCCTCCTTTGCATCGCACCGCGCGATGAAACAATGGGACTCGGCCGGCGTATCTTCACTTGTCATGGGTCGTTCCAAGAGGGCAAAGGTCGCAGTCGCAGGGTTGGCCCCGATCGCAAGAGCTGTGGTAGACCAGTTCGCCGAGGGTGTGGTGATCTTCAACGCTCAGGGTGACTTGGTTTACGCCAGCCAGGCTGCCAAAGAGGTTGCTCTTGGAGTGCTGCGACAACCCGATGATGCTGAGGCGACTGACCTCGTGCCACAGCTTGTGGAGTTGGGTGGGCGAGTTCGTCACATACGGGTGGGCTCTTCGACAGTGGGCCAAGCGGTCTACCTTCCGGCCTCCGACCGCAAGCGGACGCTAGCGGAGACCGAACGAGAAACGATTTTGACCGCCCTCGAGGTCAACGGTTGGCGCCTGGCCGATACGGCGGAGCAGTTGGGTATCTCGCGCACAACGCTCTGGCGAAGACTCAAAGCGTACGGCCTGCGGGGCAACCGAGAAGCGAGACGCGCCGGGCTGGCATAACTCTCTCTACCCTCAATCCATCCCTGAACACCCCGTAACCCAACCCGGTTTGTTGACCGAGTTGCGCTAACTCACAATCGGGGCGGCTGTCAACGGTGAGGTACCAGTGTAAACGCCAACCTTTTACGTTATTCGACAGTGAAAGCGAAGCCGTTTGTAATTGACGAGTATGTTCGGTGGTCCGATGTGGACAATGCTGGAATAATCTTCTACGGAGCGTATGTTCGTTTTTTCGAGATTGCGGAGACCGAGCTGTTCCGGGAGCTGGGTGTTCCCTATAGCGAGGTTTTCTCGAGATTTGATATGTGGCTGCCAAGAGCGCATCTGGAATGCGATTTCAAGTACCCAGCACGCCTCGACGATCAGCTGCAAGTGGCTGTCTATTTCACTAAGTTTGGAACGAGCTCTTTGGAAATTGCATTCGACGTCTGGCACCTAAGTGCGGGGCGGCTAGCCGCTGCCGGACACGAGGTGCTGGTTTGCACCGAACGCAAGACTCTGAAACCAAAACCGCTGCCGGTCGAGTTGCGGCAGCTGTTTGAGAGATTTGCATTGACCCAGGACCAAGCTCGGGCGTACTTCGGTTCGAGCGGAGATCGAGTGTGAAGCGAGCGCTCATAGTTGCACTCTGCCTCACGTCCTGCACAAGCGGTGACCGTGAGGGTGATTCCTCAATGCCCGGTGGGGCACGTGTTGCGGCTGCGGATCAGGTAGATTCTCAGCTGGCGGAGATGCCACGTCATCCTCGGGCTCCGGGTGGAAGATTGGTAGCTGTGAGTGCTGGGAACCGGGATCTATCCGGCCAGGCGGCAGCACGGGCTGGAAGGTGCGAAGAGCCCTCGATGGTTCAGATCGTGGCTGAAGACGTAGACGAGAGCAGCGGCGAAAGTTGGGGCGTGTTGTTGTTGCTCCAGGTTCCAGAGGAGGAGAAGACCGGGGAGTATCCGGTGGCAATCGTTGAATCTGGTTTTCCCGAACCGCCGGCGGCGCAGATCGCGGTACAGGTGATTTCCGCAGGCAGGATCGATGCCTTCCAGGGGTCCACCGGGTCTGCTGAGATTTACGCGTTCGACGACAGGATTTCGGGTCGCTTTGCCATCACGGTTCGCAATATTAACAATCAAGATCTCATTCAGATGGCGGGATCTTTTCGGGCGATAGAGATACTTGAACTGCCGGCTGAGAGTTGCTTGGCCGCGGCAACCGAGGGTGGTGCTTAGATTTCGATGACGCAGACCTACTTCAGAAAAGGGTTCGGCCTCAAGCAGGAAATAGCCGGCACGCTGTCAGAAGATTATCACAGCAGACTGGTCGAGTTGATACGAGAGCAGGGCCATGAGATCACGGTCGGTGACTTAACCATACGCCTAGCCAAGGAATTTGGATTCTGCTACGGCGTTGATCGGGCGGTGGAGTACGCCTATGAGAGTCGCACGAAGTTCCCCGACAAGAGACTCTTCCTAGTGGGCGAGATCATTCACAATCCGCACGTCAACAAGAAACTTGCTCAAATGGGTATCACGCTCCTATCACCTGATCGGGATGGGGAGTTTGATTTTTCGGCTTTAGCTAAAGACGATGTCGTAATAATTCCTGCCTTTGGCGTCAGGACCGGTGATTTCGAGCGGCTCAGCTCGGTCGGTTGCGTTCTAGTGGACACTACATGCGGGTCCGTTCTGAACGTTTGGAAGCGTGTTCAGCAATATGCGCGCGACGGATACACAGCGATTGTGCACGGCAAGTATCGCCACGAAGAAACCAAGGCTACCGCGAGCCAGGTTAACAATTACGAGGACGGTAGCTACCTCGTGGTTCGCAACATGGGGGAAGCAGAGGTTGTATGTCGGTACATTGAGGAGGACGGTGATTCGGACGCCATAAGGGAGTCATTTGAGCCCGCCATGTCGGATGGCTTCGACCCAAGTCGGGATCTCGTCCGAGTCGGTATAGCCAATCAGACAACGATGCTTTCCAGCGAGTCACTGGCCATAGCGCACCGATTCAGGCTGGCCGTGGAGAAGCGTTACGGGTCTGAGTGTCTGTCCGAACATTTCCGAAGCTTCGACACGATCTGCTCTGCAACTCAAGAAAGACAGGACGCGGTGATAGAGCTGATCGAGCAGCCGATTGACGTGATGGTCGTTATCGGAGGCTACAACTCCAGCAATACGAATCATCTGGCTAGGATTTGCTCCGAGAAGAAACGTACGTTTCACGTTCGGGACGCGGATTGTATTGAGTTCGAGGCGGGTGCGATTAGGCATAAGCCCGTGGGATCAGAAGATGAGGTTCGTGAGGAAAACTGGCTGGGTGATGTGGCTCGCAGCATCGGGATTACGGCGGGCGCATCGACGCCCAACAACAAGATAGGCGAGGCTGTGGAGCGTATTCTGCTTACTAAGGGACTCGCGGTGCCGAATTAATGCCAGTTTTTCGATGGGGGCGCTGAACCCCGCAACTTTTTCAAGAACGAGTGTGGGGAGCGTGAGGAAGGCAGCGGCATTCTTGCAGCTGGCCCTTCGACTCTGAGAGGTCTGATCTTTTGGGCGATGATGTTCAGCGCCCCGGTGTCCTTTGCCAGTTTTCCCCTGACCCAAACAAACGGCTCTCCCCTGATGGCTATCCTGTAATTCTCATACACCGGTGGCGGCACTATAACGTTTGTCATGCCGGTTTCGTCCTCGAGCAGGAGAAACATGACTCCCTTCGCTGTTTCCGGTCTCTGGCGGGCGACTACCAAGCCAACCACTTCCGTTATTGATCGATCTTTCAGCGTTGCTAGCTTGTTGCTCTTGGTCACGCCCTTTGGCAACAGATCCCGGATCAGGGAAAGAGGGTGTCCGCTGGTTGCGAATCCGAGCATTTCGTATTCGGCGAGCAACCGCTCGTCGATTTCTACGCCGCCGAATGGCAAATTCGCGTGGGGATGATCGAGTGGCAGCTCGAGCTGTCTGCGCACCCTGGTTTTTTCAGTCCGCTCGCACTTTGGAGGAAGGAGCAATCCCACCTGCCATATCAATTCCCGCCTGTTGAGGCCGAACCCATCGCAGCCCCCCACCCAAACCAGATTTTCGATTGAATCGCGAGACAGCTTGGTCGGAGCACGCCGTACAAAGTTGCACACGCTGTGATAGCGCCCGTTACGGTTCCTTTCATTCACTACCCGTTCAGCAGCATCCCAGCTCCAATCTCTGATGAAACCCAAGCCTACTCTGACGGAGTTGCATTCTACCGAACACTTGACGTCACTCTCGTTGATATCCGGCAGTAGGATTTCCACGTCGTGCCTTGCTGCATCTCGGCACAGGACATCGAGGGAGTAAAACCCCATTGGCTGGTTGTTGAACAACGCGGTGTAATATTCAACAGGGTGATAGTACCTGAGCCAGGCAGATTGGTAGGCGAGCAGCCCAAACGCAGCGGCGTGTGATTTTGGGAAGCCGAACTCCGAGAACGCCGCCACCTGCTCAAAGACTCGCCTTGCAATACCCTCCGGGACTCCACGCACTGCGGCCCCATCACGGAATTCTTCCCAGAAAGATTCCATTAACTCACGTGAGCGCCGTCTGCTCATGGCTCTTCTCAGTGCCTCACCTTGCCCGGCGGTAAATCCCGCCAATGCCTGGCATACTTGTAGTACCTGATCCTGGTAGAGAATCACGCCCAAGGTTTCTGCAAGCACTTCCTTGAGAAGCGGGTGATCGAAGGGCGGCTCATACGGCAGCCCCTTTGCAGCAGCCTGACGCTGTGCCTCCCTGTGGCGTACGTATGGATTGACGGCGCCTCCCACTATCGGGCCGGGCCGCACGATGGCCACCTCTACCGCCAGATCCTCGAGGTTACGCGGCCGCGTTCGGCGTATCATCTGAATCTGGCCGCGGCTTTCAATCTGAAATACGCCTACAGTGTCACCTGCACATATGGTGTCATAGACCTGTTGGTCATCGAAGTCGATGCGGCTGAGGTTAGGGGGCGCGCCCTCTCTGTCGGCAACCAACTCGACGCATTCCTCAACCAGCGAGAGCATGCCGAGAGCCAAAAGGTCGATCTTGATGAAGCGGGCGTCGTCGCAGGAGTCTTTGTCCCACTGGCAAACGACCCTATCCGGCATGGCTGCACGTTCGAGCGGCACCAGTTCAACGAGCGGGCGGCTAGAGATGATCATGCCGCCGACGTGCTGTGAAATGTGGCGGGGCAAACCGGCAATCTGTTCACTCAGGTTACACAGGTGTCGCCAAAGCGGTGCGTCAACTTTGTTTTTCAACGCGGGTATCTTTTGTAGCTCCTCTCGCAAACCCCCGCTGCGTAAACCTCCGCTGGAACGGTGCTCGGCGAGACGTGCTACTTGCTCCAGCTCACCGATTGGCAGGTCCAGTGCTTTGCCGATCTCCCGCACTGCAGACCGTAGATGATAGGTAGGATAGGAACAAACCAGACCCACGTGTTCTTTGCCGTAGCGCGTGTAAACGCGCTTTATGAGCTCTTCTCTGATCTCGCGGGGGAAATCGAGGTCTATGTCGGGAACGGAGGCCAGCGACTCGTTGAGAAATCGTCCCAGGAAGAGGTCGTTGGCTATGGGATCGATGTGGGAGAGTCCCAGGAAATAACAAATAATAGAAGAGACCGAGGAACCTCTTCCTCTCCCCGGCAGCAAGCCGCTTGCGAGCCGGCGGGTGCCGCTTCGTACGTCAGCGGCAACTTCTCGAGCCAGTTCCAATAAATCGCGATACACGAGAAAGAAACCGCAGAGCTTGTGGTGCTGCACCAATCTCAACTCCTCGGCCACTCTTCTTTCGGCTTCTTCTCTGTGAGGCGAGCCTGGTGGATAGAGCTCTTCAAGCTTGGAGCAGCACAGTTCACCAAGAGCTTGCGGGGCGGATTTGAATTTGTGGCCACGAAAGTCGGGAAAGGTGTAGCCCAAATCCCTGGTCAGGTCGAATGACGCACACCGTTGTGCAATGATCAGGGTGTTGGCCACCGCGTCAGGGCGGTCGTGGAAGAGCCTCGCTATCTCAGCGGGCCGTCTAAGGTAGAACTCGCTGTTGGGTCGTCTCTCTGAGTGCGAACCGTCTAGCGTAGCGCGATTGCGGATTGCCACTAACACATCCTGCAGTCTGTGCCGGTCTCGTTTGTGGTAATGAACGTCTCCCGTTGCAACTACTGGCAGACGCAGTGAATCGGCGATGTCACATAGGGCGCGGTTGAGGACGCGGTCGCCTTGCACGAAGTTGCGCTGTATTTCCACGAAAAATTTGTCCGGCCCGAACACAGCGCCGAGGTGTTCCGCGAACTTGCGCACAGCAGTGAAGCCCTCTCTGCGGAGGACGGTGGAAAGCATGCCACGGCGACAGCCGGAGAGGATTATCAGCCCTGCATTACGCTGCTCGAGGGAAGCGAGGTCTAGCCGTGGGTCGTGCCTGTCCTCTCTGTCTAGATGCGCTTCAGTGATCAGCCGGCAAAGATTTGCATACCCCTGTTGCGTTTCTGCGAGCAACGTAACGTGCGATCCGTCCAACAGTGTTATTTCGGCTCCCGTGATTGGCTGCATGCCTAAGTCGCGGGCAGCCTGTGCAAACGCCATCGAGCCGTACAAACCGTTGTGATCCGTTAGCGCCAGCGCCTCGTAGCCGAGCGATTGAGCTTCTAGAACGAGTTTTTCAGGAGGGTCTGTCCCATCGAGGAAGGAAAATGCTGAGTGACAATGCAGCTCAACGTACATGACAGCACCTTTGGATAGCTACACACCCTGAGTGAACCACTCGTTCGTGGCGAGATCATTGAAGACGATTAGGTGGCAGCCGTCGTCCAACAGGAGCTCGAAGTAATGACGTGAGATATTTCTGCGCCACCACTCGTCACTCACTCTCCACGTATCCAAGATTTCCGCGACGCGTTTGCTGACCGATCTATCAGGTATGCTGATGGGACAGCCGTGCTCGTCCGCCACTACTGTGATATTGCGCGGCGAATTTAAGGGTCGTAGTCGATCAGTGCGTAGCGGCGTTCTGGTATTCGTGACCATGGAGTGATCTCGATTATGTGATACAGCAGTGAGTGTTTGAGTCTCGTCTTTATTTCATGTGCGGCCCAGCGGAGTGCCCGCCTTTGACCTGCACGGGCAGCGCTGGTTGCGTCCCGGGCGAAGAGCTGGAGCTCGTCGGTTCCGCGGGCAAAGCGGGTGAACTCGACCTTCAGGCTTGCTACAGCACCGGTGAGCGGCACTTGCTGGATCCGTGTCTTGATCGAATCCAGGATTGAGTCACAATTTGCGGTTGGATTCTTCAGTGACATGTCGACCATCCACGAAGTGCCCTGTTCGAGGTCGGCCGATACTCGTACTGCTTGGACACGCCAGCCGATGCGTTGCGGGTGCTGTAGCGCCCGTTCCAGCAAGCGCGCAAGGGCGTTGGTGAGCAAGCCGTAGTCGACGATCGGCGTGGGGAAGTCAACAAGCTCAACAACGGGGTCGGGAGTTTTTCTGCCCCTCACTGGCTCGACAGTGAACCCGGCAGCCAACCACCACGCCAACTTTCCTTCCCTACCGAACTGAGACACGATCGCAGGCTCGGGCAACCTTGCGAGGTCTCCGAGTGTGCTGATACCGAGTTGCCGAAGTCTGTGATGGCTATCGGAGTCGATGGGGAGACAGGCGATCGGCTGAGTCGCGAGAAATTCGGCACCGTTTTCTTGCTTCACTACCACCGGCGATCCGGGCTTAGCCCTGGTAGCTGCAACCCACGATACGAACTTTCCGTATCCCCAGCCCAATCTCATGTGGGTTGTGATGCCGGTTTTTTGCTGCGCCGCCCTGATGACAGCCTGCAACTGCTGAGTCGGAGAGCCGTATAGTCGCTCTATTCCATCGGCGCCTAAGTAAGCACGTCCCAGCTCGGCCGGCTCGATCACCGGACTCACATTGTGGAGTGCGGAGAGCAGTTGCGTGAACAGCGCGTCGTAGTAAACGGGATCGGGCTCGCATAGGATGAGAGTTGGACACAGGCCAATTGACTGGTTTACGGTCATGCCGGGTTTGACACCGAAACGCCTTGCGATTTGGGAAACCTGCCACAGCCTGCGTGCGTCGTCAGGAGCGAGGAGAGCCGTGGGTTTGGCGGCGAACCCAGATCTCCTCTCCTCCTCACACCGGAGGGCGAAGAGAGGTATCCATGCGCAGATGGCGAGGGCGCTCGAGAGGTTGGACGGTTGGCTGAGGTTGTAAAACCTCCCGACTTCCCAACCCCTCACCCGCACCTCCCCCACCCGCAGGAAGGACAGTAGAAGCAACCGGAGGCCGCGATGATGAGGTTACCGCACTCCGGGCAGGCAAGTTGACCTGTAGGCTCTCGAAAGATTGCGTGGTTGTACGTAAGTTGTTGCTGTTCAGCAGGTTGCATAACGTACCAAGTTTCGGTAAATGTTCGGGATACCGAATATACACCGAAAGTTTTACGGTGCAAGTGGTGGGTAGCGGGTCAGACCCACTACCAAGTGCTGCC
>JAZFQE010000014.1:0-4067 GCA_036444955.1 Gemmatimonadales bacterium | reverse complement strand
CCACAACGACAGTTTCATCGCTGTCCGCAACTACGTGACCGTTCCAGACTGCTTTCATCGTTATTTCTCCTCTGTCGTCTGAACCAAGCCTCGACGCCGAACTGCTGCATATTAACTGTTAACCGACGGCTGCTTTCGGCCAAAAGCAGTCATTCGCGGAGTTGTCGATTCTAGTACCTAAACCTTACTTCGCCGCAGATTTCCGCGATCTCGGACTCTGCGGCAGCGGTTCAGCCCGTTGGGACGGTCAGAAGCGGGGTTAAGCCCGCATCTGCTCCGGCCGACTGCACCGAAAAGATAAGCAGCAGCAGGCTAAAGGTGCTCTTGGACTCAAGGTCGCTGTCTTCGATGAAGAACCAATGATCCCGGTAGTGTACCCTCACGTAGGCATTCGTTGGTTCCTCGTCGGCCGTTTGGATCTGGAGCAGGCCACCGATGGCCTCGCGCCAGTCGAAACGTTCGCCACTTGGCGTCCGGGTCACCGTGACCCTGCCTGCTTGCTCGTCCTCCTCGGGGACCTCCACCGCCTGGGACAAGTAGTAGAGCACGCCCAGGACAGAGCGTCCCGCGAGAACAATATCTTCGGGACTTCGGTCGGCCGTGTAATTGCCAACCACGCGAAACTCGCTGATCCCCTCTGGAATTCCCAGCAGGGAGCGGATCTCGGCGACGATCGCCTCGTCTGCCCCTGGCAGGAAAGAGATATACGGCTGGTAGTCGCTGACCTCGTCGCCTGACGCTCCCTCGATGAGCTCGTACCGGACCGCGAATCTGCCTGCTATCTGGATCTGGCGCAGCAGATAGCTGATCCGGTTGAAATCCTCGTAAACCGGCGGCCGCGTCGGCGTAGGGCCGGTGGCGGCGGGCGCGTTCCGGATGCCGTTCATCTCCGACACGCAGCACAAGAACAACCGCTCTAGGCTCCACCCGGACTGGGACAGGAGAAACAGCACGCTGGGCGCGATGGGCCTCAGGACGCTCTGGACGTACCTCTCGCCCCTTAGGGGAACGTAAGTAATCGTTGGACGCTCGGAATAGGAGCCACCCACACCGAGTCCCAGGATATTGCCGGCACCCTCCAGGATCGTGGCATCGGCATTGGTGCTCCCCCGCAGCTCGTACTGGGCAAGGATACTGCCGACCTCCAGGAAGAGGGCCGTGTCCCCATAGCGGAGGCGTACCAAGTTGAGGACGAACTGCTCGTTCCATGAGCGCGAGACCGCTTCGTTGTAGCTGAAATTGGCCCGGGTGATGGTGCGGGGGCCCAGGTTGGTAACGCAGCCCAGCAACGGAAGAGCAACGCAGAGGATAACAACTGTGATGGAGCGCGCCATAGTTGGCCCGATCGCCTCTAACGGAGATTCCTCTGGATCACTTCCATGAGCAGGGCCTGGTGCGACGCATCCAGTTCTCCTTTCTGGAAGTATGTCCAAACGCGCTCCTCCAGGGACTGGAGGCGTTGATGTCGGCCAGCAACGTCCGAACCGGCTTCGTGCGCGAGCTCGCGCAGGTCTTCAGCGAGGGCTGCCGTCAGGTTCTCTTTCGCTAGTCTGATCCTGTCGTTGATCAGGTCATGCAGGTAGCGCCATCGAGACTTATCCAGCTCCCCTCTACGCCACCACCGCTGTTGCACGCGTTCCCGGATTTCGCCATCACGAATCTCCAAAAGATTGTGGACCGAGTTCGGTTCGTCCGATTCCAGTGAGATGGCAAAAACACGCCGGCCGATCTCATTGCTCGTCCGGTCGCGCCGAAGTTTCAGAATACCCTGGTAGCCAGCGACCAGCATGACGAGGATCGCTAAAGATCGCCAAGTTGCAGTCAACCAGTCAAATACTGGTTCAGGCGGGAAAATTCCTTCGTCTCGGAAATATTCAGCGACGGCTGGATGCAAGGGGAGCGAGGGTAGATCGCGTGCCATGATTTCAACGCCCCCATCAATGTCCAGGAAGGCAGTGCCTTCGAACAACGCCTCAGTGATTTGCCTCACGTTAAAGGGTAAATCCTCCCTCGTTACCAACACGGCCCAGGTGGAAACGGTGTCGACGGCGGGCTCACCTTCGCGCTGGGCACGATAGGTTCCGGGTTCGATGGTCGATATTGTTAAGGCTGAGGTCAAATGTCCGGCAACGGCTCCCGGATCGATTGACAGGAGCCGGAATTGGTCGTTGTTGACAAGTGAGTTGAGTGCTTCAGAGGGAACATGGCCGAAAAAGAAACCTGCGTCGATCGCGCCGCTGTGCAGGCGCGCCTCCATGTCCGGTACCGATAAAAATAATTCAGTCTTTGGCACAACCCCATGGTGATCTAGAAGCGCCTGGGCCATGACTTGTGTACCACTTTTTGGCGGTCCTAGGCACACCAGCGCATTTTGAAGGGCCGCGAGCGTTGGGTGTTCTACCATTTCCGGCGGGATCCGGTCGCGTCGCATTAAGACGTGAATGCTCTCCTCGTGCAAGGCAGCGATACGCCTTAAACCGGTTACTTGAGGAATGGTATTGCCAAGCCGGGGACTGTCGTAGATATCAGAAGACCAGAGGGACGCAAGGGCTACGTCGTATTGGAGGATCGCCATGGCGGGCCACAGATTCTCCTCTAAGAGTTCAAGATTCTCTAGCGAACCATCCGTGTGAATCATTCTGGTGTCGATTCCATCTGCCTCGAGAACTTGCTGCATCCGTTTTCCGAGTTCAAAGTACCGGCCATCGATCACGCCCGTAGCGATCAGCAGCTTCCCCCTTTGTTGCGTCTGGAACTCGATTGCGCCGGGATGGAATTCAATCCCTGGTGGAAGGTCCGAGAAAGCTCGCTCGAACCTAACGTCCTGGAGACGGGGGTGTGGGATCGCGAGTTCGCTGATGCTGTCGAACAGACCGTCCACTAGTTCGAGGACCACGTCATCTCGAAGGTCCTTCCGAGCGACCAACAAGGCCCGTGTCCCCACGCTCTGCACAGGGTCGGGCTGGTTTTCATAGGTGTGACTGGAGATTTCCTGGAACTCTAAACTAGGTACGCTTGCCCTGATCGATTCCACGTCGGCCTGAAGATCCAGGAGTTCGCAGCAACCTGAGCCGAGAGCATCCGCGACGGCTTCTACAGGAATACCCGCGAGGAAGAACGCAGCATCCGCTTCTCCTGACTGGAGTTGCGTGGCCGCGTCGTGAAGGCTGGGTCCCGGCACTCGTAAATAGTCCGACTCCGAGATGCCAACCGTCTGCAGAATCCGCGTAGCCCCCCAATTGTTTCCGCTTTCGTCACGTCCGACGTATACGCGTTTTCCTCTCAGATCCCTCAGGCTTTCGATGGACGCAGACCTTCGGACGACGACGTGCCAGATGTTATCGTAGAGCGACATCAGCGCGCGGATATCCTCGCGGTCAGAGTGGTTGGCAAGTATCGGCCCACTCACGAGCGCGACGTCAGCCTCCCCGTTCACTAGGCGTTGGATGTTCTCGGGCGTGCCCGCACTTGGTATTGCCTCGACGCGTCCAATGACATCGCCGGGATATTCCTCGAGGACTCGGGCCATCTGCTCTCCGATCAGAATGTACGTACCCCCGGGGGTAGAGGTCGTGATCACGAGATTCTGGGCTCGAGATGGTTCAAGCCGGGCCAGCCCTACCACCAACGCAATGCCAAAGAAACCCAGCATCGCAAGGGCTGTTAGTAGCTTGTGCAATCGCGACATATCCGCGCTCCGTTCCCCGAACTTTTACCGCCCGTGTCTTGGCGGGTATACAAGGATTTCAACAGCGCGGAGCTGCTGTCGCCCGAGGATCGTAACGACATGGGCTGCGCCTACCTTAAGGACACTCCGTCGTCGGACTTTGCTGAAGAATGACACGAGGCTTCCCCTCCCCGTTCGGTAGGTTTGACATTATCGGACTAGTTAGAGCCTACAACTAATAGGCTGATCCCACCACAAGGATTCAGGGCTGAATGTCTGCTTTTTTCTCCAAAGCATTCGTAATCGGGCCAGTCCTTTGAGGGGTCGAGCTCCCTGTACGATCGAGAGGATCACTGACAGGGAGAACTACCATGACTCATTACGTAGGTTTGGATGTATC
>JAZFQE010000013.1:0-26110 GCA_036444955.1 Gemmatimonadales bacterium | reverse complement strand
TTACTGCCTTGCCCTTTCTTTGACGCGTAAGACTTTAGGCGGCGCAACATCTTCGTGTCCGTTTTCACCGCGTCATCGAGCTTAGGAGTTTCAATGACCTTGATTATACCTCTGAAACGTTCATCTCTCATGACGCGCTTGAATGGTTCCGGTCCCAGGGTTCCCTCGCCGATCAACTCGTGGCGGTCGCGGCGTGAGTCGAACGGCACCTTGGAGTCGTTGAGGTGAAGACACTTGAGGTGCTCGAGACCGATTACCCGATCCCATTCCTGCCACACGCTGTCCCAATCTCCCACTAGATCGTATCCTGCGCTGAATAGGTGGCATGTGTCGGCGCAGAATCCGATACGTGCGCGATGAACGCCTGAAACTCGCTCGCGCAACTCCGCAAGCTCTTCAAGGCGAGCACCGAGCGCCGTACCTGCACCGGCGGTTGTTTCGATGAGAACACTCGGACCTGACACAGCATTCAGACACTCTTGATACGCTGCGGCATTCCTGACGATTCCGTCTTCCCGATTGTCCATGTAGTTGCCGGGGTGAGTAACTATGTACTTCACTCCGAGTTGGGAACACCTGGTCAATTCTCCCTCAAAGCATCTGATCGACATGGCGCGCAGCCGCCTGTCCGGTGAGGCGAGGTTTATCAGGTAGGAGTCGTGCGAAACGACGCCCGCGATTGAATGGTCCACGAGTGCCCGTTTGAATGCTTCGATCTCGCTGCGGGTGAGCTTGGGCTCGCGCCATCGGTTTGGGGTTTTGGTGAAGATCTGTATGCAATTTGCACCTATTTCACGGCCGCGTTCCGGAGCCTGATGGATTCCTCCTGAAGTGGAAACATGGGCACCTAGCAGCAAACTCGTCGATTTCACTTTTGTGGAGGATACGTTTACGTCAGGTGTGGCGCGAAGGTCAGCCCGCTAACCTCTCGGCCGGAGCCAATTCCGGGGGTCCAGTGCGATACCGGTCTCCCCTCGTATTTGGAACTCTACGTGCGGTCCGAATTCTGAGGTTTCGCCACCGGAGAGCCCTAGGACAGCTCCACCGTCAACTACCTGCCCCGGCGCGACGTCAATCCGCGAGAGAAACAGGTAGAGCGTCGAATAGCCCCCGTGATCTAGTAGTATAGTCTGGCCCCAAGTCTTGAGCCCTTCAGCGAAGGCCACTCTGCCGTGAGCCACGGCGCGCACCTGTGTGCCGGTCGGCGCGCCAATCCCGATTCCGATCTGGTTCACGATCGTACCATTTTCCAGTTGTGTGCGCCCATAGTTGTACACGACGGCGCCCTCGAGCGGCCAATCTAGTTGGCCCAAATCGGTATCTGTGATCGTCGCCACGGGTGTCCGGCCGCGCGCCAGTGCGGCCGCGCGAGCGCGCTCCAACGTCCCGATCAAGGCAACTACGCGTTGCTCATCTTGGGCGAGCGAACCGAGCTGTTGTTCTGCTTGCTGGGCTGAGCGGCGGACGGTTCTGAGACGCTGTCTGCGCTGCTGCTCGAGTTCGGTGTAGCGATCCAATTCAATTCCCCGTTCTGTTTGGGAACGGGTCAGTGCGGTCCGGACATTGAGCACCTCATTGCGTTGCGACTCAATGCGGTCGCGCAGACGCTCTACGTCACCCACTAAACTTCGGTCCTGCCGACTTACCAGGAAGAGATACTTGTAGCGGCTGAGCAGGTCACCGAAACTTTCGGCCGCTAGGAGCACTTGAAAGGCCCACAGCGAACCCCTCTTGTATATATCCGTCACTCGTCTGTTGAGGACCGCTCGTTTCTCGGACAGTGCATCCTGCGCCACAATCAGCTCGACGCTGATGGTGTCGATGTGCGCGTTGAGGCTGACCATCTGGCGTTCCAGCTCGTTGACGATACGGGTGGTGGCAAACTTCTGGCTCTCGATGTTGGTCAACTCTGATGAGATGTTGTGAGCGGTGCCTCTCAGGCTCTGTAGCCCCGTTTGGAGTTGTCTCCGCTCTCGCCGGATGACGTTGAGTCGGTTCTGATTGTCCCGAATCTGGCTGGTTATGTCGCGTTGCGCCGAAGCTTCTCCTACGTCAAGGAAAAAGCCTATGACCGTCAGCATACAGGTGAGCCGTACTGCCGCTCGCGGCACGGATACGGTCATACCTTCCCTAAGTGCTTGCGCACGCTGAACGCGCTCGCAAGCAATCCGAGCACCGTCCCGAAGAGTATGATGGTGGTGGCCTGCTGGTTCGTGAAGAAGGATGCCTCGAGGAGGGTGCGGTTGACGGCCTGGAATGCGGCGAAATTGAGTCCGACTGCGGCAATACCGCCGAGCGCGCCCTTGATAGCTCCTTCGAGCAGGAACGGACGGCGGATGAATCCGTCAGTCGCTCCCACGAGGCGCATTATCCCTATCTCGTCCGCTCTCTGGATTACGGACATCCGGATTGTGGTGCCGATTATTATCACTGAGGCGAGAGCGAAGGCGGCTCCGATGAAGAGCCCGATGGCCGCGGTGACGTCTCTGAGTCTATCTAGTTTCGCGATCCAGTCGCGACCGAATCTAATGTCCTCGGCGAATCTAAATCCCTCTAGTCGGCGGGCCACCGCAGCCACGCTTGCTTCGTCGCGAAAGCCCGGTTTGAGCTTGATTTCGAGAGAGGCCGGCAGTGGGTTGGTGACGAGTTCACCGAAGGCGTCCTGAAATTCCACCAGCTCGCTCCGGGCCCGCTGCAGCGCGTCATCTTCCGTCACATACCCGACGCTCTCGATTTCCGGGAAGCTTCTGATATCGGCTCGGGCAGCAACCGCTGCTGCCCGAGGAGTCCCGCGCTGTAGGTACATGACGATCTCTACGCGCTCCTCAATTCCGGCCAGAGCTTCCTTCAGATTCACCGCTACGAGACCGAACAATCCAACGACAAACAGCGCAAAGGCAATTGTTACGATCGATAGGACCGATAGGGTGGGAGTCCTCGTGAAGGAAAGGAAGGCCTCGCGAAAGATTAGTCTCACGTGCCGTCCCGAGCGTCGATCTCAGAATCGTACACGATAGCTCCCTCTTGTAGCTCGATGGTCCGGTAGTCAGTGCTGCGTACCAGGTCTAGGTTGTGAGTGGCGAGGATGATGGCGGTTCCGTTCGCGTTTATGTCACGCAACAACCGAAATACTCCGCGTGCGGCCCGCTCGTCGAGATTCCCCGTGGGTTCATCTGCAATCAGCACAAAGGGATCGTTTACGAGAGCCCGCGCAATAGCCACTCGCTGCTGCTCGCCACCGGACAGTTCCCTGGGATATGACCGAGCCTTGACCGCCAGCCCAACCTGTGTGAGAACCCGCATGACCTTGGGCGCTATCACACTCCTCCTAGTTCCGGTAACCTCGAGCGCAAAAGCCACGTTCTCCTCGGTGGTGCGGTCGGTCAGGAGCCGGAAGTCCTGAAAAACAATACCGAGGCGGCGTCTTAGCTTCGCGGTTTCGCGAGTTGAAATGTTGGTCGTGTTGAAACCGGAAACCCTTATGTCCCCGGACGTCGGTTGCTGCTCTCCGTAGATAAGACGCAGGACGGTGGACTTGCCGGCCCCGGAGTGACCGGTGAGGAAGATGAACTCGCCCTTTCGCAAATGGAAAGTCACATCCTTCAGAGCGAGGACGCCTTTCGGGTACGCCTTGAAGACGCCGGTGAACTTGATCATCTGAGAACTCGCCCCGGAACGCTACTGGTTGTTAAGCGCACTCTCAAAATCTGAGATAATATCACTGACGTCTTCAATACCCACACTAACTCTTACGAATCCGTCTCCAATTTCCGCCTTGACGAGTTCGGCTGCAGACTGTCCCGCGTGGGAAGTATAGCGCGGCTCGGATACCAGTGTTTCGACACCCCCAAAACTCGGAGCATGGGTTGCGAGCTTCAAGTTCCGCAGTAGCGTCGTCGCCCCTGGGGAACCGCCGCACACCACTATCCCAACCATGCCCCCGAACCCCTCATACAATCTACTCGCCCACTCGTGGTCCGGGTGATCAGCCAGACCCGGATAGGTGACTTTACTTATCTTGGGGTGCCCGCTTGCCCACTCGGCGAAGGCCTGCGCGTTGGAGTTGTGCGTTGCCATCCGCACCGCAATCGTCTTGAGGCCTCTTTCAACCAGCCAAACTGCATGCGGGTCGGGGGCCTGGCCCCACATCTTCATGAGCTCCCTAACCCTCTCAATCACTCCACTCGGTCCCGCGACTGCCCCGGCTATTACGTCCGAATGGCCGTTAAGGTATTTCGTGGCGCTGTGGATGACTATGTCCGCTCCGTGTTCCAGTGGCCTGAAGTTTATCGGCGAAGCGATCGTTGCATCAACCAAGAGTCGGGCGCCGGAGGACTTGCACAACTCCGCCAGTGGTCCCAGGTCGATGACACGGACCTGCGGGTTGGTGGGGGTTTCTACGAAGACCGCACGTGTCGTCTCTCTGAGATGCTGCTTCCAGCCGTCGGATTTCGCGGGATTGGCAAACGAGACGTCAATTCCCAGCCGTTCAAATTCATCTCGGAACAGCTTCTTGGTTCCGCCGTAAATCCAGTCGCTCGCGATTAGGTGGTCGCCGGGGCTGAGAACCGCCATATGCGCCAACGATGTTGCGCCCATGCCGCTCGACAGCAGGATGGCGTCCTCGGAGCCCTCGAGCGCTGCGAGCTTCTCGCCTAGGCGGATCTGGTTCGGGTTGTTTCCGTAGCGAGTGTACAGGACATCGTCGGGGGAGCCGATCGGATTGACGAAAGTAGAGCTTTGATGAATGGGGTACGACACAGGGCTTCCGACCGGAGGGGTCGTCCCGTTACCGTGGATTGCCCTCGTTGAGTAGCCGGAGCGCCGGCGTTTCATATCGTGGTGAGGGCTTGATACCTCGGTGAGCTGAATTGGACTAGATGACGGTCGCAGAGTTCGTTAAGCGCGGCGCGGGCGGTGTCCAGATTCATATCCAGGTGTTCGATCACTTCACTCTCATCCGCGCTGCCGGCTTTGACGAGAAAGCCGAAAGCCTTCCTGGCGACTTCGGGGATCGGCCCCAACACCTGCATGCTCCCCGACCTATCTTGTGCTGCGACGGCCAGGTGGTGTCGTTCGAGAACCGCCTCTATCGCCTCACGCTGAGCTGGGCTCACGCCCAGGAGTAGGAAGTACCTGGCCTCCCCGTGATTGAGCAGGAGCTTGGCCACGATCTCATCGGCGCAAGAAAAATCAAGACATCCGACGGCTCCGAAGTCTATGACGGCAACCTGATCTCGGTTCCCGTCAGCCAACTCGTTTTCGATGTGTCCACGGATGGCCTGCCCGGTAGCTCGGGTGACGAGGTTGTTGTATGTGGTGGAAGATGCTTCCTTGAGGACTTCGCTCAGGTCTATCCGCTTCATTTTATTCAGCTTGCTGCTCCGGTATGATCATTGATATTTCAGAGCCTGGAAACGGTGGTAACCCATCGACGAGCGGGGTGTCGTCGTCCCAATCGGGAACGATGACGAGACGCGCTGTCCCGCTGCGGACTCCGAGCTTCCCCGACCACCTACTAAGATAACGTCTTATTCCCTGGAGACCCTGACCGCGTCCCGGGTCGCGAAATCTACTGACTCCGTGGAACAGTGCGGACTCAAGCGCCGTCTTATCGCCCCACCTGTCGCCGAAACGCCCCAGCTGGGTAGCTTCCAGTGATTTTTGGAACCCCACCCCTGCGTCGGCTACGGCGATCACGACGACCTTGCGGCCGAGGCGCTTCCGCCAATTGTAGGTCTGGGCCGAGACCCATCCCGATGTCCCCGAGTGCTCTACAATATTTTGACATGCCTCTGAAAGCGCCATAGCGAATCCCATCGTGGCGGTCGATTCGAGGCCGAGCTCGTGGGACAGGATGGTTGCCGCCCGTTCTTGAACGGCGCCGACGACCTCGTGGACGTCGTTCACTTCCCGGATCGGTGTGATCTCCAGCAATACATCGGAAATGCGGGAACTAGATTTCTTGGGCACTTTGCCGTGTAGCTCGAAGAATTCTGCGGCGAACTGAAAGAAGCCCAGGCGCGTCCAATAGCTGATCACATCTCTGTCAGTGGGTACGGTCAACAGCGGCCTGTCGTGGTCACCTTCGCTCAGCGCCTGGCCCGCCACGAGCAGGCCCACCAATCCGTACGGCGACGCGAACTGGGTCGAGTGGGCGTCGAACAGGAGTTTTTCACCCGTGGGTTCTCCGTAGGATCTAGCGAACTGATCGAAGGATCGTTCATCAAAGTGTGTTGGAATTTCGATAACGCGAGTCATACCGGCGTGATTTCACCTTTGAGGTAGTGATGCAGGCCGGTGGCGCCCCGATAAGCCATGTTGCGGGCGGCTGCGGCGTTGGCGCTGCTGATGGCTGCCTGCAGTTTCGTATTCCTTATCAGTTCTGCGACCAGCCAGGCACCAAACACGTCGCCGCACCCTGTGGGATCGCCGTCCGAGCGGGCTTCGGTCGGAATCCGGGCGGTCTCGATCGGTCCTGCTTGGCGCATTGGGCTGTGTGTGGCCTCCAGGAAATTGAAGGGCCGTGTTGTGAAATACGCAGCGCCGCGGTCACCCAACGTAACAATCAAAAGCCGGACTCCGGCGCCGAGCGCGGTAACCGCCACCTCCATTGGATCTGAACCGATGATGCCGATTTCGTCTTCATTGAGCTGCACGACGTCGAAACATGAGAACCATGCTGCGACCTCCGGAAGTTTGCGGAGTTCGCGATATCCTTCGGAGGTGACGTCCAAGAGCAAGCTGTGGAGGTCGCTGTAGATGGGCCCAGCGAACCCGTGCCGCATGAGCAGGGCGGTCTCCAAATCCATCTCGAATCCGGAAATGAAGTTGAGGTAGAGGGCGTCGAGATCCCCAACCATGGGACCCAGTTCACTCCACGTCCAACCCGGGATCTTCCCAGAGAGTTGCTCAGATCGACGCGATCCCGTGATGTAACGCAGGGTGACTCTGTTATTGGGTTCAGCCACTTCGAGGAACCTCGTTGCAGCGGACCGAAGCGTGAGCGAACGGAGGAAGCCATTGGCGCGATCAGCGAGATCGCTACCCACCTTTATCAGCGGTACTATCTCCCATTCATCCGGGAGGCTGGCCTCGAGCGCGCCCAGAGCGTAGGCGATGCCGCCCCATTCTTCCACCGGCGCTTCGCTGTCGCCACGTCCGTAGATCGTATCCCACACCATCGTTCCGACAACACCCAACCGCTTCACAAGCTTTCACCCCTTTGAATCCTGAACGATGCCGCCGCCCCATAGACACCTGCCAACTCCGGCAGCTCGCCCGGGACGATCTCACATGCCTCGACCGCGGGATTGAACGCCCGTTTCTTGATCTCATTTCTGAGGGGAACGAATAGACTGTCTCCTGCCTTGGTCACTCCGCCACACACCAAAACCAGATCTGGATTGAAGGCATTCAGTAGGTTTGCCAGGCCGGCCCCCAAGAAACGAGCCGTGTCACGCACAACTTCGACGGCTAGGATATCGCCGTCTCCAGCCGCGCGATAAACTGTCTCAGCGGTGATGAGCGACAGATCGCCGTCAACGTAATCGGCAACCGCGGACCGTTCGCCCGCGCGTATGCTTTCAATCGCACGGCTGGCGATTGCGGGTCCGGACGCGTAGGCTTCCAGACAACCGTAGTTGCCACACTTACACCGGCGACCGGTGGAGTCGATTGTCATGTGACCGAACTCCCCCGCCACGTCGGACGCTCCCCGGAAGGGTTTCCCGTCGATCACCACTGCGCCACCGATTCCCGTACCGACGGTGACCCCGATTACGATGTTGGCGTTGCGCGCCGCTCCGAGCCACACTTCGCCCAACACCGCGCAGTTGGCATCGTTGTCGAGCGTTGCGGGGAGAGAGGTGGCGTCCGCTATGCGGTGTAGCAGGGGGAAATTTCGCCACCCAAGATTGGGAGCTAGGAGCACAATGCCATTCTTTGTGTCCACTGGACCCGGGGATCCAATTCCCACTCCAGCGAGCTCCACGGTGCCACCCTTCCTGTCTCGAGTTTCAGTGATGGAGTCGTTTATCATTTCATTGATAGTTGCGACTACAGAGTCGGGGCCTTCATTCGCCGGCGTCGGGCGTAGTGACCGTCCTATTATCTCGCCGCCGTCCTCACGTACGGTGCCGACAACGATGTTGCTACCACCCAAGTCCACACCGACTATATAGCGCACCGAGCCTTCTTTCTTGATGCGCTGGCCACCTGCCGTACCGCCTCGAGGACATCATTAGTCGGGAGCCGTCGCATGCAACTGTGCGTGATCAAAGGGCAGAGTCTGTTGCCGTGGTGCGAGCAGGGGCGACACGACAGAGCGGAAAGCTGCACGACCCTGTCCCAGAGACCTGTCGGCGCAAACCCCAGTTTGGGTGAAGTCGGACCGAAGATTGCCACCACAGGAGTTCCGACGGCTTGGGCGAGGTGCATTGGCGCCGAATCGTTAGTGACTGCCAGCATCGCCGTCGCGAGCACGGCGGCCGCTTCACGGATTGACAGCTGTCCCGCGAGGTCGGCAAAACCCTGGACCGCCGGGTTCCCGCACATTCCCCGATCGCGTAAATCTCCGATAGCGACAACCTTCGTTGACGCTGTGAGTTCTTCCACGAGTCTGCCGTAGTAGGGCCACCGCTTCGTTGCCCACGCGGATCCCGGTGCCACCGCTACAAAAGATTCACCTTTTCCTATGCCGGAGCGTGTGAGCGCGTCGCCGGCGCGCCGCCTGTCGCGAGCTGTAAGTGCTATGGTAGGCCTGGCGGCTCCGGTTTCACCGGAAAGTGACAGTAACCTTTCGAGCTCGTGGGCTCCTCTCGGCTTCCGCGTCTCCGTGTAGAGGAGCTTGGCAGGTGAGTCGGCGAAGCCGACGCGGCGCGGTATGCCCGCGCGTACTGCCAACAGCGCGCTGCGGATGGAGCGGTGAGGCAAATAGGCAATTTCGTAGCTGTTTTGTTTCAGTTTGTTGGCTAGTCTGACTGTATTGCTCAATCCCCAAGACGGGCCACGTTTGTTGAGCGGCAAAACACTGTTGACCGCAGGGTGTGTCTCGAGCAGGGGTGAGGCTGCCGGAGCTGTCACCACGTCAACCGGCCCGTGCGTTCGAGCCAGCGCTTGCAACAGCGGTGTAGTGAGGATCACATCACCCAGATAGGCCGTCTGAATTACCAGTGCTTGTGTCAATCTACCTGTAGCACGGCGAGAAAAGCTTCTTGTGGAATCTGGACGGAGCCGACCTGCTTCATCCTCCGTTTGCCAGCCTTTTGTTTTTCGAGGAGCTTGCGCTTGCGAGTAACGTCGCCGCCGTAGCATTTTGCTGTCACATTTTTCCGGAGGGGACGTACGCGCTCCCGCGCGATGACCCTGTTGCCTATGGTAGCCTGGATTACAACCTCAAAGAGCTGCCGCGGGATCAGCTCCTTCAGTTTCTCGGCGACCTTTCTACCCCATTCGTATGCCTTTTCGCGGTGAATTATCACGCTGAAGGCATCTACCGGCTCTCCGTTGATTAGCATGTCTAGCTTTACCAACTTGTTTGGGCGATAGCCTATCAGCTCGTAGTCCATTGCAGCATAGCCGCGAGTGATGGTCTTCAGCCTGTCGTGGAAATCGAGAATAATCTCGGCCAGCGGGAACTCCCACTCGATTTGAACGCGCGCAGTATCCAGATAGTCCATGCGGAGATAATTGCCGCGTCTCTCCTTGCCCAGCGCCATGATGGCACCGATGTGCTCGGCCGGCGAAGTAATGCGCGTTCTTACAAAGGGTTCCTCAACACAAGCGACAGTGGAAGCGGCAGGAAGTTTGGTTGGGTTTTCGATAATCTCCCTGTTCCCGTTCGTCAATTGAACGTGGTATTCGACGGTCGGAACGGAGGTGATGAGGTCGAGGCCGCCCTCTCGCTCGAGTCTTTCCCTTACAATTTCCATGTGCAGCAGTCCGAGGAATCCACACCTGAACCCGAACCCGAGCGCCACGGACGATTCAGGTTCATAGTGAAGCGCGGCGTCGTTGAGCTGTAGTTTTTCGAGTGCGTCCCGCAAGTCTTCGTACCGGCCGGTATCGGTTGGGTAGATGCCGGCAAAGACCATCGGCTTGCTTTCTTGATAGCCGGCGAGCGATTTGGCGGCCGGGCGGTTGGCATCGAGCACCGTGTCCCCGACTCTCGTTTCGCGGACGCCTCGTACATTGGCGACCATGTAGCCCACTTCTCCCGCGGTCAGTGAGTCCGTCTGGTGCCTCTCGATTTGCAGGAATCCGACCTCGGATACTTCGTAGCGGTCTTCGGGATGCGAGGCGAAGGCTATTTCCATGCCCGGCGCCAACTTCCCGTCCACCACCCTAATACTGGGAACTGCACCGCGGTATCGATCGAAATAGGAATCGAATATGAGGGCGCGGAGCGGAGCGCTCGGATCTCCAGTAGGGGGCGGAACCTTGGTGACAATGGTCTCGAGCAGTTCGGGAACGCCGTTCCCTTCCTTGGCGGAGACTCTCAGAACATCGGCCGGCGCGCAACCGATCAGCTCTGCAACCTCAGCAGCGTGCTCATCGGGCTGGGCCGCCGGCAGATCAATCTTATTCATGACCGGGATGATCTCGAGGTTCGCATCCAGAGCCAGAAACAGGTTGCTTATGGTCTGAGCCTGCACACCTTGCGAAGCATCAACCACGAGAACTGCCCCCTCGCAGGCTGCAAGTGAGCGCGATACCTCGTACGTAAAGTCGACATGGCCTGGAGTGTCGATGAGATTGAGCTCGTATGTCGTACCGTCTGAGGAGTGGTACTGCATTCGTACAGCGTTGAGTTTGATCGTTATCCCACGCTCACGCTCCAGATCCATCGTGTCCAGCACCTGCTCCCTCATCTGTCTTTGCGGCAGCGTCCCGGTGGCTTCGATGAGTCGGTCGGCCAGAGTGGACTTGCCGTGATCTATGTGCGCGATGATGCAGAAGTTTCGTACGTGGGATTGACGCATGGCGAAAGCAATATAAGGGGTGAGTGGGGAGTGGAGAGGAGGGAGGGCGAGTTGCGAGTGGGGGCCCGGATTTGAACCCCCACTTACCGCTTACGACCTACCACTCACTGATCTTCCACTATCTGCTCGTAGCTTTCGGGATTCCAGGTGGGTCTTTCGGTGGTGTTTGCGATTTCTAGGCCGAGGTAAAAGATCAGTCTGGCTATGCGGCTCTCCTTTTCCGCGTCGATCTTCTCCACCTCGTCGTTCACTCCGTGGTAATCTTCGTGCGGGCCGCTGAAGAAGAAGAGTATCGGCACGCCGCGTTGGGCGAAGTTGAAGTGGTCGGAACGGGAGTAGAACCCTTCCTCCGGCCAGATGTCGTCAATCGCAGTCATATCGAGCTCTGGATGTCGCGTGTTCACGCGGTCGAGCGTTTCCCCCAGATCGGAGTGCTCCTTACCGATGACCACGATGGTATCCCGCCAGTTCCTGCCGATCATGTCGATGTTCAGGTTGGCAACGATCTGGCCGATAGCGACCGGCGGGTGACCGGCAAAATAGTCGCTTCCCCACTTACCCTTCTCTTCGCCGCTCACCGTCAGGAAGATCAGGGAGCGTCGCGGAGCGGGGTTGAGCATCGCAAACGCTTCCGCCAGCTCGATCACCGCAACCGTACCCGATGCGTCATCGTCGGCTCCGTTGTAGATGCTGTCCCCTTCGGCGTTGGGTTGGCCCACGCCCAGGTGATCCATATGGGCGCTGAAGACTATGTACTCGTTCCTGAGTGTTGGGCTGCTGCCCTCGAGGAGGCCCACTACGTTGGGAGCCGTACTTTCTACGGATCTCCTTCTCAGAGTGACGGTAACGGTGTCGCTCAATCTGGTTGACGTAATTGGCAGGTGTAGGTTTGCGCGTGCCTCCGCTAAATCGAAACCGTGATGTCTAAAGAAGCGGGCGACAGCTTGATCCAACACTTCGAGAAACAGGATTCCCGAAGCAGCACCTCGCTGTTCCCAACCTTTTTGCAAGCTCGTACGGTCGAGGTTCGTGGCAGCTTGCCGGAAATTTACGCCACTTCGGTTGGAGACGATGATCACGGCTGCCGGAGATCTACGGGCTAGGGCGCCGGCAAGCGGCGCGAAAGCAGGGGTGAACTCGCCGTTCCAGGTCGGAGCTATGGCAAACACTATCGCTCCTGCGAGATCGACATCCGCCAGTTGTTCGATGCGGGTCAGCCGGCCCGCTACGATCACAGCTGGGCCGGTTACTTCCCCCGTCAACTCCTCCGGTCCCGCCCCCGCCCCCGCGGAGCCAAGCAGCTGGAACGTGTCCCCCAGCCTGAGCTCGAGATCAGGTGCCGCTGTGACAGTTGATCCTTCACGATCCCAGCTCGAGCGAACCAGCGGAAACCGCTGCAGATAACTTCCGTTGTCTCCCAGGGGCTGCAGTCCAAAGGTCCTGAATTGGTCCGCTATGTAGTTCGCGGTCATTTCGAGTCCCGGGGAGGGCGTGTCGCGCCCGCGCATGGAGTCGTGAGCGATAACTCCTATGCGGTTGTAAACGTCCGTCTCACTTATCGAGTTGATGGCCGAGCGAACGGCACCATCTGCTGTCGCTGCGGCCTGGGCCGTCAAGAGTGTTGGGATGACCAGCAGCGCGATTGCTGATGCTAAACGGTTCATTCTGTTGGGCCTTCTCATAATCGGTATTTGATCTAAGGGTCGCACAGGTACGGTGAATGATACTCCGCCGGACATTCGGGGGTTCTCACGCAAAAAAATTGGCCCCGGCGGGAGGAGCGGTCCGGGGCCATGCCGCCGCCGCGAAGCGGCAACGGACTTACCTGCGGCGCCCTGAGGACGAGCGAGATGTCGCTGGAGCCCGGGCGCGGGGCCGGGAGCTGCCGCTGCTGGGGCGGCGCGCACTACTTGGCCTGCTTCGCGCGGAGGGTCGTGACCGTGTGGTCGACGGCCGCGCTCTCCTCGATTGGCGCGAATCGCTGGCGCCGGCGCTGGGTCGGTTGCTTGGTCGTCTCCGTTCCAACTGCGGTTCCGCGCGCCGTGGCGATGTGGGCGCTCGGGGCACTACGCGCCGCGGCTGTTCCGCCGGCTGTCTCGCGCGCCGTTCTGGTTCCCGGCGCACCGCTGGCTGCTGCGGCTCGCCGGCGCGTCTCCGGCGAGTAGTTTCGGGGCGAAGCTGCTGCCTCTCCGGTCGAGCCTGCTGGGGCGGCTGCGCAGCTCTGCGGCCCGCACCGCCTTGCTGAACGGCAGGCTCCCGCCTCTCTGGTCGAGTTTGCTGGGGCGGCCGCGCAGCCCTGCGGCCCGCACCACCTTGCTGAACGGCAGGGTCCCGCCGCGGAGTCGACTCTCCGGTCTGTACTGTGGAACTCGTCGGCCTCCGCCGTCCGCCGGTGATGGGAGTGGGAACCGATCCACGTCCGCCAACGTCGCCGCCCGTTACGCCGATGTCCGCGACCCTACGACCTCCGCTGCTCGTCGGCCGGCGGCGCACACGCGTCACGAAGCGATCGCCGGGAGCACGGCTTCTGAATATGTAGCGGGGCAGTATCCGAGCCGGACGTTGGTAAACCACGCGCACACCGCTGTAATAGCGCGCCGGGTAGTAGTACGGATCGTTGAAGAGGACTATGCGAAACCGGACACACGAGTAACGATACGGATTCCAGTGCGAGTACGACGCGTAAGCGTGGCACTCGTAGCACAGAAAGCGCGGGTAGTCATACCGCTGTTCCACGTAGTAGGGCAGCACGTCATACGAGTAGTCAGCATAGTTGGGCGGAATTATCAGGTCGATGAGACCCATGAACGAAACGTAGGGATCCCCGGTGATGCGACCCTGGGCGGCAACCTGTCGATAGTCCCAATGATCCCCGACAACTACGTTGTGATAGTCGAAAGGATCACGCGACGCGACGGCGAACAAGTATCCCTGGCCGGGGTAATCATCCACGCCGAAGGAGTGCCGTCTGCCATGCGCACGAATCTCGTAGCGCCGGTCACCGCGCGCGTAATTGTCTTCCCAAGGTGCCAGCGGAAATAACACGCGCACGCGCCCATCAGTGTCCACCCGAAAGATCGTGACGTACGACTCTGTCTCGGCCCGGAAGTAAACGCGGACGTTGTCTCCGCGCCGGTAGACCTCGTTATGGTTGGTCCAAACTTCGATGTAAGGGTAGGTGGTGCTGTGCCGGTGGCCGATACTGCCGACTTCCCCTGCGTCACCCAAGCGAGAGGGCGAAGCGGCTAGTGCCGACAGTAACAGGATTTTCAGCATTGTTCGGACTCCAAAGCTCGCATGATGTTGCTCATCTTAGCAGCTACAAGGAAGCACAGAGCGTGCCATCAGCGCTCGCTTTGTTAAGTTGTTTTCTTACAATGCGTTAGGCGGGTCGTCTACGCTGCCGATGCCGCTCATATCGTCCTCCGCAGGTGACACCGGGTCGTGAAGTTGACTACTGCTGTTCGCCCTCGGTACGTTGAGCCCGCCATGACAACGAACGCGCGAATCGACCTGCTGGATCCGTACGAAGTATCCCAGTTGGGGGGGTTAGAGCTCGTCGCTCGGGGAGTAGTGGAGGGTTTTCTCGCCGGCCTGCATCGCTCGCCCTACCACGGGTTCTCGGTTGAGTTTGCCGAGCACCGGCATTATCAGCCGGGGGACGAGCTGAGGTATGTGGATTGGAAGATGTTGGCCCGCTCAGACAAGCTGTTTGTGAAGCAGTACGAGGAAGAGACCAATCTGCGGGCGATGATCGTGCTCGACTGCAGCAAATCGATGGACTGGGTCGGAGCCGAGAATCGGTTGACCAAACTCGAATATGCCAAGAGACTTGCCGGTGCGCTCACGCTCGTCCTGTTGAGACAAAGAGACGCAACCGGGTTGATTTCTTTCGACGACGCAGTGAGGGACGTTGTCAGGGCGAAATCCAGTAAGCGACAGTGGATCACGATGGCGCGTGCGATTAGTCAGGCGTCGCCAGGTAGCGGCACCGCAGCGGAGCCGGCGCTGAGACAGGTTACCGATCTATTGAGACGGAGGGGGCTTGCGATCTTGGTGTCTGATCTCCTGTTGGATCGGCGACTAACGCTGACGGCAATGCAGTTCTTGAGACACAAGGGTCATCAGGTTGTAGTGTTCCACATAATGGATCCCGCTGAGATGACGCTCGATGGCCCACCGGAGGCGAGATTCCGAGATCCGGAGGATGGACTGAACGTCGTGGCTCGGCCTCGCGAGATGCGCCGCGCGTATGTCCAGACCGTATCACAAGCAATAGAAGATTGGCGTTCGGAGTGTCGGTCGGGTGGTATCACCTACCACCACGTTACTACAGATACTCCGTTCGGGTACGTTCTGCGGAGGGCGACGGCGCGTTCGGCTAGCCTAAAGTGATCGGATTTCTCCAACCGCTGGCTCTGCTGGGATTGTTAGCGGCGGCAATCCCGGCGCTGCTGCACCTGATGGCCAGGCGCGTCCCGCCAACTGTTTCGTTTCCCGCCGCGCGCTACATAGCCGAAACGGAGCGGGTGCACAGCCGGCGTCTCAAACTCCGCAACCTCATCCTGATGCTCCTCCGCATGTCGGTGATAGTCTTCCTTGTTCTGGGAGCAGCGCGGCCTGTCGTGAGACTGGGGGGGGGATTGGGAAGCTCTCACCCACCTACAGATATTGCTATCGTCTTGGATAATTCGCTCTCGTCCAGCGCAGTGATTGATGGGCGGCTGTTGCTGGATGGGCTGGTTGATCAGGCGCGGGCGGTACTCGCGGCCGTGCTGCCGGATGACCGGCTGTGGCTTGTCGTTGCCGACGGGGTGCCTCGCCGAATCGGTATTCCTGCGGCAGAGATCTTACTCGATTCGCTCAAGCCCGCACCCGTTCGACTCGACCTTGGGAGGTCTGTTCGCGCTGCCGCCCGGGCCGTCTGCTGCGGGGAGCTACCGCAGCAGGAAATAGTGTTGCTCAGCGACCTTCAGAGTTCTGCACTATCGTCGGGCGGGCATGTGGATGTGCCGGTGCTCGTCTGGTTGCCGCCGCACTTACCGGAGAATCGCGGGATCGATTCTGTGCGAGTGGAACCTCGTGTGTGGTCTCCGGAAGGGGATGTTGTGGTTTCCGTTACCGGCGGCGCATCAGCTCCCACGGCGGTCCGAATGATCGTGCGCGGTGTTGAGACTGCGCGCGCGGTTGTCTCTTCCGACGACGAAATTGTGCTGCCGGGACGCGCGGTGCCCTTGGGTTGGTCAGTGGCCGAGATTGTTCTCGACCCCGACGAGTTGCGGGCAGACGACCGCGTGAAAATACCACTGCTCGTAGCCGAGCCAGCCGCCGCGACCGCTGCGTCTGCGGTCGGCGTATTCGTAACCCGTGCGCTGGATGTCCTCCGTTCTGGTGGCAGAGTGCGGGTCGGTGACGAGGTGGTGCTCGACGTTACACCGGGGTCTTCGCGCACGATTGTCTTTCCTCCATCGGACCCGGCCCTTGTGGGAGCAACGAACAGAGCACTCGAACGAGCGGGTGCGGTTTGGCGCTTTGGCGACGAGGTTTCCGGTGAATGGCTGGTCAGCGGTGCGGTTGGACTGGCACAGGGAACAGCCGTTTACCGTCTGCGGCGGCTGATTGGGGAGGGAACCGTTCTTGCTGCTGCGGGGGCGGAGCCCTGGATAGTGCGTGACGGCAACCTCGTTTTGGTAGCGAGCAGAATGGAGGAGCCTTGGACCGAGTTGCCGGTGACGGCCGCGTTTGTTCCGTTTGTGGATCTACTGGTGAATCGACTAGCCAGCCGGGAGGCGTGGCTGCAACACGCACATCCAGGAGAGCAGGTCGAGTTACCTGCTTCAGCGTCGGCAATATCAACGTCCGAGGGAATAGTTCCCATTGCTTCCGACCGACCGGTGTGGATGGCGTCTCAGCCGGGCGTTTATTTCCTCCGGGGGGAGGCGGGTGATACCGTTGGCGCGCTCGCCGTCACTCACGATCCGCGCGAGTCACGTGCGGAACGCGCAACCGAGTCTATGCTGCGGGCAACGTTCGGTGACGTCACGCTGGCCGAGGACGATGAGTTCGAGGCATCCTTGTTCCGTTCGGCGCGCGGCTTGGACCTGACGACTTTCCTGCTGGTGACAGCTCTGATTGCGGCCGTGACAGAGCTTGGGGTGGCCACGTCCATAGGCAGAAGGTGAGTTCCTAGTGCTGCGCGGCATTCTCTCGGAGTTCCGCTCGCTACCCGGTTACAAGGAGTTGTTGCGACGCCTGCCGCGGCGCCAATCCGGTCTGAGCGTGTGCGGGCTGCCCGGGTCGAGTCCGGCCGTGATGCTTGCAACGCTAGCCGAAGATTTTCCTCAGCGAGTCTTCCTGGTTGTCACTGATTCCCCGAGCGATGCAGAGCGATGGTTCGCCGATCTCGAAGTGCTGATACCGGGTGCGACGCGGCTGTATCCACAGATCGAAGCTCTGGGCGGGGAGGAAACTCATTACGAGGTGGCGGGTGAACGGGTCGAGACAGTGGAGGCGATCCTCGGTGGAGACGCGCGGGTGGTCGTGTCCACGTTGAGGGCGACAGCTGAACTCAGCTATATCCCCAGAGCGGTGGTCGAGTGGCGTGTGGAGATACGAAGGAACTCCGAAATTCGTCCAGCTGAGTTGGCGGAGCGTCTTGAGCGCATGGGCTACGAGGTACGCCCATCAGTCAGCGACGTGGCCCAATTCGCAGTGCGCGGTGGCATCATCGATGTGTACGGTTTCGGCATGGCCGCGCCGACCAGATTGGAGTGGAGTGGTGATCGAGTCGTGTCGACCCGCTCGTTCGACCTCACTAGCCAGCGATCGTTGGGCGAGATGGACTCGGTTACCGTCCTTCCGGTGAAGTGCGATGTGTCCGCCGCTGGAGGCGAGGAGGTACGAGAGGATGCGACGGCCGCAAACGCGGACCACGGCCACTCGTGTCTCTTCGAGCTCTTGCCGTCCGACACCTTGGTGTTGGGCGGTGTTGGCCGGCTCGGTGAGATAGAGACGTTGTGGGATGAAGCTGAACACCACATCGAGTTGGCACGCCGGAGAGGTACGAATGTGAGTTCGCGGGAAACGCTGTTTCTCTCCCCGGGGAGATGGTCCACGTCGCGCGAGAAGTTTGCGCGGATCGAGTTTACTGCAGCCCCTGCGAATGTCGACTTGGGAATCTCCGTGCCGGAAGCCGTAGATAGGGATATGGGTCGCCTCCGACAGCTCGTGAGCGATTTTCCGTCATGGATTCTGTGTGATAACGCAGGTCAGCTCGAGCGGTTGGAGGAATTATTGAGTGATCCTCAGGCGCCGAAGAAAGGTCCCCCAGCCAGCGTGACACTCGCGCTTGGCTCCCTCCATGGAGGGTTCGTTATGCCTGGGCTCATGGTGCTCACCGATCACGAGATCTTTCGGCGAGCTCGACGAATCCGCAGAGCGCGCCGCTACACGCAGGCGTTGCAGGGGAGCTCCGACGCGCTCAAGCCCGGGGACTACGTTGTCCACCTCGAACACGGAATCGGGATCTTCCGCGGCTTGGACACAATCCAACTTGCGCCGGAAAGCACGATCGAGGTGTCGGTCATCGAATACGAGGGCGGGGACAGACTGAACGTTCCGATGTACCGCGTCGATCAGATCGAACGCTACCGAAGCTTCACCAACGGAGACCAGGTTCCACCAAAGCTCGACAGGCTTGGCGGCAGCCGGTGGAAACGCCAGCGCGGTAAGACGCAGAGTGCCATCAGAAAAATGGCCGCGGAGCTCATGGAGCTTTACTCGCGGCGGGCCATCGCCGAGGGCTTTCCGTTTCCGCAGGACGGCCGCTGGCAGTCAGAGCTCGAATCATCTTTTCTCTACGAAGACACGCCAGACCAACGCCACGCCACGGATGTGATCAAGCGCAATATGGAAAAGGCCACCCCGATGGATAGGCTCGTTGTTGGGGACGTGGGGTACGGTAAGACTGAAGTCGCCGTTCGCGCCGCGTTTAAGGCGGTAGTGGGTGGTAAGCAGGTGGGCGTTCTCGTGCCGACCACCATCCTTGCTGAGCAGCACGGCACTACGTTCAGCGACCGCATGGCGAACTTCCCGGTGCGGATAGAAGTTCTGTCGCGGTTCAGGTCGTCCGCCCAACAGCGTGAGATAGTGGAGGGCATAAAGGCGGGCACGGTTGACATCGTTATTGGCACGCACCGGTTACTCTCGCGCGACGTCGCGTTCAAGGATTTGGGTCTGCTCATAGTGGACGAAGAGCATCGGTTCGGTGTGCGTCACAAGGAACTGATAAAACAGCTCCGGCTCCAGGTGGACGTGCTGACGCTCACTGCTACTCCGATCCCGCGAACGCTTCACTTCGCCCTCTCCGGTCTGCGCGACCTTACGCTCATTGAGACACCGCCACGCGACCGTTCTCCGGTGCTCACCTTCATAGAACCATGGGATGATGTGCTGTTGGAGGAGGTGATCGCGCGGGAGCTCGACCGCGGAGGTCAGGTCTTCTTTGTGCACAACCGGGTTGAAACGATCGACACTATGGCTGCGCGCGTGGAACGCCTAGCGCCCAAGGCTTGCATCGCTGTCGGGCATGGACAGATGCGCGAGAGGAAGCTCGATGAGGTAATGCGCGACTTTGTCGCCGGTAACATCAACGTCCTGGTGTCGACGATGATCGTAGAATCAGGTCTCGACGTTCCGAACGCAAACACAATGATCGTGAACCAGGCGGAACAGTTTGGGCTGGCGCAGTTATATCAGCTCAGGGGCCGCGTGGGGCGGGGGCACAGAAGAGCGTACTGCTATCTGTTGGTCGGAGACAACCTGGATCTGCAGGTGGAGGAGCGGCTCCGGTTGCTGGAACACCACACCGAGCTCGGATCGGGCTACCACCTGGCGCTGCGGGACCTGGAACAGCGCGGCGCTGGGAATCTGCTGGGCGCAGAGCAATCCGGTCACGCTCACAAGGTCGGCGTGCATCTCTACATGAGATGGCTGGGTGAATCTGTTGCCGCCTTGAAGGGTGAAGCGGCGGGACAGAGCTTTCCCGCCCCGGAAGTTTATTGTGACGGGCCGGCAAACTTGCCCGACAGTTACGTTCCAGACGACGATGCAAAGTTCGATTTCTACCGGCGGCTGGCGCGTATGAGCCTGGCTAGCGAGATTGCGCAACTGCGTGAGGAACTGCGAGACCGGTTCGGGGCGGTTCCAGAGGAAACTGAAAGACTCCTGCTCGTCTCTGAGTTACACCTTCTCGGTAAAAAGCTCGGCATCGAGTCCATTGGAATACGTGGCGATTCGGCCAGGATGACCTTTCGACATGACTCCACTCCCAGACTGACCAAGCTGACGGCGGCGCTGGACGATGTGCAGTTTGCCGCCGAAGTGAGGAGGGCCGCACCTCTCTCGTTGCGACTCACGCGGCTCGGCGGACTCGGAATAGGACAGGGTCTGGTCCGCGCACTGAAAACGGCTATTGGGGAAAACGAGACTGCAGCGGTGGCATGAATCAGCCGCTGACACGCAGCAACATGCTTAAGGAGTGAACATGCGCCGTTTGGCTTTCGTTGTAGCGCTGCTCGGCAGTACGGGATGCGAGGCGCTCACTAGTGACGTGACCCTCGTTGCGAGAGCCGGTCGATACGAGCTCACCGTCAATCGACTGGCTCAGATAATGGCCGCTAGCAAGATCATGCCGCTTGAAGCTGATGTAGCCTCGAGGGTGGCGAATCTTTGGGTTGACTACGCAATCTTGGCGCAGTTGCTGGCGGCGGGAGATTCGCTAACGGATTCCGCCCTCGTTGTCAGGTCGATGTGGGGTGACGTGCAGCAGATGCTTGCCGACAAGTATCACGCGCAGCTCATGGCTCCCTATCTCGATCTCGACACAACAGTCGTAGATAGCATCTACAATGCTGGAGAATACCGTCTCTTCAAACAGATCTTGGTACGCGTGGCGCCGAGCGCGGCTCCGCCCGAGCGGGCCGAGAAACGAGAGTTGGCTGCGGGCATTCGCGAGCGGGTGGTCTCCGGCGGTGCATGGGACCGCGAGAACGAGATGTACAACGATGACCGAACTCGCGATGTGGGCGGCAGTTTGGGAATCGTTACGCGAGGCCAAACTGTACCAGCGTTCAATGATGCTGCGTTCGCACTCGCGCCCGGTGCCATATCCGATGTCGTAGAGTCGAGTTTTGGCTTTCACATCATTTCACGGCCGGCGCTGGAAGAAGTCTACGACGAGTTCACAGAGGGTATGTTGGATCAGTTGGTGACGCGGGCCGATACCGCCTACCTGGAGGATCTGCGCTCGCGACGCCGAATTACGGTGAGAGCCAGTGCGCCGACGGCTGCCGCCGAAGTGTTTGGGGATCTGATGGGATCGTTCGATTCTCCTCGGGTACTAGCGACATTCGAGGGCGGTAAGTTCCGCGTCTCCGATTTCGCCCGCTGGGTAGGTGGTTTCCCCCCCCAAGCTCACGCTCAGATCACTGCTCTTTCAGCGGACTCAATGCGGAGTTTTATCTACGAAATTGCTACCAATCATGTCTTGATGCTGGAGGCCGCTGAAGCGGGTGTCGCACTCGGTCCGGAGGAGCTGGCCGAGTTGCGGGAATCCCACGAGAGCAACATACGACGTCTGATTACCGCCTTGCAGATCTCGGACGAGCTCTCGGGGGGCGGCGGGGGCGCCGCGCGGGACATAGAAGGGCGCTACCGTCAACTCGAGCACAGCGTCGATCAATATATCGAGGCGATCTCCACGAATCTGCGGCGCTTCATGAGTGTACCGGTTTATCTAGCTGACGCGCTGCGTGGCGAGGTTCGCTGGCAGATCGAGTCGGCCGGGCTGGTGCGCGTGTTGGCGGAAGCCAGGGAGTTGCGCGCCGCTCTGAATGAGCTCGAGGCGCCTCCCGATCTGCCAACTCCCCCGACGCAACAACCCGACAGCGCACCTGGATCCCAGGAGCCCGCACCACCGGGCCCGTAAGCATGTTTTTTCGAGTTCTTGCGTTACTGGCCGGTGTCGCCGCGCTCGCACGGCCCGCGGCAGCGCAGCATCAGGGCTTTGAGCTGGTCGATCGTATTGTGGCGGTGGTGGGGAATGTGCCCATTCCTCTGAGCCGACTCGAGGAGGAGCTCAATCTCTTCGAGTCGAGTGACAACGAGCTACCATCGGATCCCGCCGAGTTGCGCGCGCTTCGGGTGCAGTTGGTGGAGCGGATGATTCACGAGGAGCTGCTCGTTCAAGCCGCGCTGCGCGACACGACCATAGTGGTGTCGCGCGAAGAACTTCAGGAGGCCGTAGATCAGGCACTGCGCGATGTACGCAGCCAGTTTACCAATCCGTCGGAGTTCGAGGAAGAGCTGCGCGTGGCGGGGTTCGGCACTGAGGCCGAGTATCGGGCCTGGTTCGGCGAACGACAACGTAGGGACATCCTGCGGTCCAGGTTTTTGACAGCGGTGCGGGACCGCGGCGAGTTGGTCGTGCTACCTCCGAGTGAGGAGGAGTTGCGGGAATACTTCGAATTCGTAGGTGGGCAGTTCGGCAGACGGCCGGCCACGGTTGATTTTAGGCAGGTAGTGATACGGCCTGAAGCGGACAGCAGCGCCGTGGAGACCGCGCGCCAACTCGCCGACTCTGTGCGTCAGCTACTCGAGGATGGCGAGGATTTCGGGCGCCTAGCCCGCGGCTTCTCGGACGATCCGGGGACGCGGGAGAACGGAGGCGAATTGGGCTACTTCCGACGGGGAGTGATGCACCGCGACTTCGAGGCCGTCGCCTTCCGGCTTAGGCCCGGACAGATTGCTCCGCCGGTGAGGACGCCGTTCGGGTTCCACATCATCGAGGTGCAGAGGATTGAGACCGCGGAAGTGCAGGCGCGCCATATACTGATTGCGCCTGAGATCACCGAAGCCGACGTTGTGCGAGCTGAGACGCTCGCAGACTCACTTGTCGTTCTGCTGAGAAACGGCGCGCCGGCCGATTCAATTGCGCGCGCTCATCACGACGAAACCGAGCAGAGCATCGTAGAAAGGGCACCGGTGGGCGATCTCCCGCCGGCGTACGGCAACTTGATGGCCTTCGCCATCCCCGGACAGGCGCTTGGTCCGGTGAGACTCGAAATAGGTGAGAATCGGGCCAAGTTCGCCATAATCGTTTTCGGTCGGTTGAGACCAGAAGGCGACGTTACGTTCGAGGATGTGCGGGACCAACTCGAACCCAGGCTTGCTGAGGAGAATGCCATCGGGCGGTTGGTGCAACGGCTGCGCAGATCCGCCTACATAGACATCAGGCTGGAGCCGTGAAGCCGCGAGTTGCCGTCACCCTGGGTGATCCCAGGGGCATCGGGCCAGAAATCGCAGCAGCCGTGTTAGCGGATCCGCCCCCGGGGGCGGTTTTTGTTGTGATCGGTCCCGCTGAGCTGACAAGTGGGATTCCGGGCGAGAAGGCGGAGGTGGGGACGACTGAACGCCTCACCGATGCACCGCTCAACGCAGGTTACACGGCAGAGGAGGCGGGTAGGGTCGCGGGTGCATGCGTAGAAAAAGCTGCAGAGTTGGCGCTCGCGGGCGATGTGGCGGCGATTGTGACGGCACCGGTTGACAAGAGAGCGCTCAACCTCGCCGGCTACAGGTATCCTGGGCTTACGGAGATGTTGGCGCAGCTCGCCGGCGGTGTCGAGAACGCGATGATGCTCGCGTCTGACAAGCTCAAGGTAGTGCTGGCTACTACCCACTTGCCCCTGCGTGAAGCGGTTACCAGTCTGTCGACTGATCGACTGGTCAGGGTTGGTGAGATCACGCGGCGTTCCCTCGTCGAGCAGTGGTGTATTCCCGAACCGCGCTTGGCTCTGTGCGCGGTGAATCCCCATGCGGGTGAGGATGGCCTCTTCGGATCTGAAGATGAAGACATAGTCGCGCCTGCTGCCCGAGCTTTGGCGGCGACGGGTCCCCTACCGGCCGATACGGTTTTCGTTCGCGCTATGCGCGGGGAATTCGACGCCGTGATAGCTCCGTATCACGACGTGGGAATGACGGCGATCAAGGTTGCTTCGTTTGGTGAGGCGGTGAATGTCACGCTGGGACTACCGTTCGTCAGGACATCCCCCGATCACGGAACTGCTATGGACATCGCGGGCAAGGGAGTTGCCAATTCGAGCTCAATGCGCAGGGCAGTTGCGCTCGCCATTGAACTTGTGGGGAGGAGAGCGCCCTAACCGGAAGACTCTTTGTCGGAACTCGTTGGCGGGGGAATCAGTTGTAGCTTGCTCACGCGGCGACCATCCATCTGTAGCACCATCAGCATTCCGCCGTTGACGCTGACGCGATCCCCCAGCCGAGGTAGGCGCCCCAGCCGCCCGAAGACAAAACCTCCGATGGTTTGGTACTCCTCTTCATCCATCTCGAAGCTGTACCGTTCGTTTGCGTCTGATACGGGTGTGTCGCCCGGGAGGATTAACGAGTCGGCTGCTTCTTCAATTGCGGGCTCGGTTCTGTCGTACTCATCGTAGATCTCTCCCACTATCTCCTCGAGAAGATCTTCCATGGTTACGATACCCGCGGTGCCCCCGTACTCGTCCAGCACCACGGCGAAGTGCGTTTTGGTTCGTTTCATGTCGGTCAAGAGATGTTCGACCTCGCGCGTTCCCGGTACGAACATCGGCTCGCGCATGATACCGCTCACTGGCTGAAAGCGGCCCGACTTCAGGTTTGCCAGGATTTCCTTGGCGTGCACGACGCCCACAACGTTGTCCAGTGAATCTTCATAGATCGGGTATCGCGAGAGACCGGTTTGCGTGACGCTTTCCGCCGCATCATCCAGCGAGGTCTCGGTCGTGAGCGCGACGACCTGTGTGCGAGGGGTCATTACGTCCTTGGCGGTCTTTTCGGTGAACTCGAACACGCCCTCGATCATCTCGACATCCTGGGTGGCAAGCTGGCCTGACTCCTGACTCTGCTTGACGAGCATGACTATTTCATCGGGCTGGTGTACGCGCTCGCTAGGGGTGGCGGCCCGTGCTCCGAACAGCCTCACGATTGCGTTAGCGGAGCCGTTCAGCACCCAGATGAAGGGGTTTGTTGCGGTGGTGAAAGCTATCAGGGGCGCGGCTAACCATCGGCTCGTAGCTTCCGGGTGCATCAGTGCAACCGCTTTGGGTGCCAGCTCGCCGAGCACGATGTGCAGGAACGTGATGAAGAGAAAGGCCACCACGATGGCGACCCCGTGCGTTGCAATGGCGTCCAGCGGAGCGGGCAGAATGCGGAAGGCGTTTTCCAAGACTGAGGCCACGGCCGGCTCGCCGATCCAGCCCAGGCCAAGACTGGCCAGTGTGATGCCGAGCTGGGTGCCGGATATATAGCGGTCGATTGACCGGATCACCTTCCGCGCGGCGCGGGCCTTTCTGTCGCCGGCCTGGACCATGCGTTCGATTCTGGTCGGGCGCGACGCAACCAGGGCGAACTCCGCGGCCACGAAGAAGGCGTTGGCGGCGACCAGGATCACGACGGCCGCCAGTTTCAGAAGGAGGGAACTAGACGCAGGGTCTTCCATGGGGTCTTTCCCCAAAAGGTACTGGGCAAGAGGAGAATGGCAATTGCGGAACGGCGGATCTGGTGCTATAGAAAAGTCATGGCTGAGGGCCTGCGGAAGCGTGGAGCGTTTGACCTTTGAGAGGAGCAGCAAGTTCATGTTTTCGGTAAAAGGTTTGGGCGTGGTGCCCGTGGTAGTATGGGGGTTGGACGACGACATCGGGTTCGAGGAAGACGAGGTGTACGAGGAGGACGTCGACGACTCAGACGACGATTCCGACCCGTATGAAAAGTATGAGGAGTACGACGACCAATAGTCGCCGTAGTTTGGACGGAGTCAGTGCTCCGGTTAAGTTTCGCCTCTTTTTTGGGGCCAGTAGCTCAGGTGGTTAGAGCGCACGCCTGATAAGCGTGAGGTCGGAGGTTCAACTCCTCCCTGGCCCACTCGGTAACGCGACGTCCTGCTTGGAGTTGTGACCAGGTAGGTTTTTTCGTCCGGGGCCTTCTATCGTTTAGAAGAGTTCATTGCAATGGGAACTAGACTGGCCAGCCCACTTATTGTTAGATGGCAAGCGGGAGCGCGAGGATAGGGCCGCGGA
>JAZFQE010000012.1:0-3369 GCA_036444955.1 Gemmatimonadales bacterium | reverse complement strand
AAGTAACTCCCCTGCCGCCAAGTGATTCTCCAACACGTAGTTCCCATCCGACTGCGGTGTGTCTGCACTTAGTACCAGGGCCCTGAGCGGAGTTTTGTGAACGCGTCTACGCAGACCTCATCCAACTGAGACCCGGCGCTCGCCTCCAGTTCCCGAAGAGCCGCTTTAGCGGGCCGGGCCGACCGGTAAGGTCGTGCACAGGTCATCGCGTCGAACGTGTCTGCCACCGCGACGATTCTAGCGGAAAAAGGAATCTCACAGTCCGTCAGTCCGTCAGGCAGCCCAGTCCCGTCTACCCTCTCGTGGTGCCAGCGAACTACGTGGAGAACTGTCGGATTGTCAGCGAACAAAGGCCTGAGAATCCGCTCCCCAATGATCATATGAGTCATCACTTGGCGGTATTCCTCCTCGGTGAGCGGACCGTCCTTGTTCAACAGGGCTTGGGGTACACCGATCTTGCCGATGTCGTGCACTTCGGCCCCAAGGCCCACGTCTGAAACTTCTCTCTCTGTAAGCTTTAACTTCCGAGCAATTGTTCTGGCGTAGATGCTAACACGCAGTGAATGGCAACTCGTGTAAATGTCCTTCGCCTTGAGCGCCTCGTGGAGTGCATGGAGCGCCCCCGGGAGTAGTTTCTCGCCAAAGTCTGGTTCCGCGGTGGTGTACGTTCGGGCGAGACTCGCGACTTCGTCCCCGGGACCGAACGCTGGACGGGGCAGCGCTTCGCAGAGACCAAGATGGTCGAGATCCTGAGGGTGCCTCGGGTTGTTCCAGCGCGGAGCAGTCTGCGAGAAGGACCCCGTATCGCGCTCGGGAAAAAGTGACGCACCGCGCTCGTGTCGCTGCCAGCTGTCGCGTGCCTCCAACTCGATGTCCCAGTCGGAGAGGGCTCGGTCCGCATCCGCAGAGAATGTGATTGGTGTCATTCGCCCGCTTTCACTCCGTCCGTGGTGAAGTGCAACCGGCAACACATCTCTGTCCTACATGAGTCACCCTGCATCCGTAGCAGCTCCTTTCCCCACTCCCTAGAGAGCAAGTCCGGTACCATTCCGGCGAACTTCTCGCAACTGGTCACATGACTTGGGGTTATGGGAATGGAGACCGCGAGCTGGGATGGGCGGATCGAGCCAGGCTGGTTCACGTTGACCCAGATCACCGACCCAGGTGAGACGAGATGGCAATATGTGATGTGTCGAGATGTCCCAGAGTGTGACCTAGGGCACCCTGCCAACTGGTTCAGATCGCCCGAGATGGTACGGATTGAACCAGCTACCCACTCGGCTCATCTCGGCCAAGTCGTTGGTCAACAATCGATTAACGGGAAAGTGTCAGCGGGTACGTATCCTGCGGCTAATAGCTATGGATGAGATTCGGTTTGATATCGTGACATTTTCGGAATCATTTTCCGAGATCTGGGAGCCGCTGGCGGCCAGCACTGGGTCGACCGGCTGCTCGTTCCTAGATAAGGACAGCCAGGAGTTACATCGAGACGTGGCGGCTCTCGTGCTCGCCGCCGGCGGGGCCGAGAAGGAGACCCTGGACTGGCTCGATAGTCATGATACCCCTCCCAACGTACCCGTTTTTGTCGTTGGATCCGATGCCGATCGACGGACGGCCATACAGATCGTCGGTCGCGGGGCCACCGATTACTTCGCTCTTCCCGAGGATTTAGAAATCCTGCGCAACGCGTTGGAGTCCGCCGTCAGGCGCCGCGTCGTCGAGCTGCGTCGGGCGGGGCCTAAGCGTTCCGCGGAACGCGGCAGGCAGTTCGCTTCAATCGTAGGCGAGAGTCCGGCCATCAAGGCGGTGTTGGATCGGGCGGCTAAAATACTCTCACACCCGGACACAACTGTTTTGCTTACCGGTGAGACCGGTACTGGTAAAGAGCTTCTCGCCCGGGCGATTCACGACGGTGGTCCGCGCAGGGCTCACCCATTTGTAGCCGTAAATTGCTCCGCCCTCCCTGAGAAGCTCATCGAATCCGAACTGTTCGGACACGAGCGCGGGGCGTTCACGGACGCACATGCTGCGAAACTCGGCCTCTTCGAGGCTGCCGATGGCGGTACACTCTTTCTCGACGAGATCGGGACCGTACCGCTTGCTCTGCAGCCAAAGCTTCTCAGGATCCTGGACGATAAGCAGGTGCGTCGGGTAGGTGCTACGAGGGTTCGCAAGATAGATGTGAGAATAATCGCCGCTACCAATGAGGATCTGAGTGAATCAGTCGCACAGGGCTTGTTCAGAGAGGACCTTTTCTACCGGATCAGCGTGATCACCTTGAATCTTCCCCCGCTGAGGGAGCGCGAGGAGGACGTCCTTGTGATCGCGGCGGAGGCCCTAGAGCAGATTGCCAAACGAAACGGATTGCCCGTCCCCAAATTGACCGAGGACGTGAGGCAAGCGCTGCTGAAATATCACTGGCCGGGGAACGTTCGTGAAGTCAGGAATGCGGTTGAAAGAGCTCTGTTGCTGTCGCCCCCTGGAGAGCTAGACACCGACGAATTGTTTCGAGCGGCGGCACCTGGCACAGCGCAGGCGGGAACGATTCCATTCCCCGCGGAGCTCGATCAAGTGAACGTCGCTGCGGTCAAAGCCATGGTTGCTCTGTGCGAGGGAAACCGGAGCGAAGCTGCTCGTCGTCTAGCGATATCGCGAAGACGCCTACGGCGTCTGTTGGATGAGGGAGCAGTCACAAATAGGGGAGGAGGTTGAACATGTTTCGGCCTAGAAGTTTGAAACCCCTGCTCACCCTTCTTCTGGTTGCTGCCTGCAATGACGGTATTGGGCCCGATCCCGTGGTTCAGAGCAGTGACGGGGAGTCATCGAGGAGTTCACCAGAACTCAACATTCTGGGAGTGAGTACGGAGTATGCAACTGCCGCCGCTCGGTCGTGCCTGCGGTTGGCGCTCGAATCATGGGCCGCTCCATGTCAGCGAACGGAGATTTTCGCGAACCCCGCACCGCCGGCGCAATTGTCCGGCACCCTTGAAGCCAGCTTCTGGGCTGTGCGGGGGAAAGACAGGGTTCTCCAGATTGACTACGAGTACGACGGTGAGACCTACCCAGTGCTCGAGTTCCAAGTTCCGTCCAAAGCTCTCCACGAGCGCCCTGATGGCACGCGCTTCAGCGATGGTGACTCTGTACTGATAGATGTGTCACTAGACCTGACTCGCTTGTTGGCGACCTTCGAACCATCCGGTCTCCGTTTCTCAAATGAAGACCCTGCCATACTCACGTACTGGTACGACGCTGCCGGGGAGGAGTTGATCGCGGAGATCGAGAGCACCCTGCTGGCGTTGTGGACACAGGAATTCGTAGGTGATCCCTGGTATCCAGTTGATGCAGAGCACGAGTCGTCTGAGACCCTCT
>JAZFQE010000011.1:0-4728 GCA_036444955.1 Gemmatimonadales bacterium | reverse complement strand
GGGTCGGGCGCGACGACGCTTTGCGGCCGCGACGCCGTGCAACTCACGCACAAGCAGGATACGGGCACGCTCAACTTCGACGAGGTCGCTGCGCGCCTTCGCGGGCACGGCGAGGTGATTGCGAGTCGTTACATGCTTCGTGCCGACATCACCGACAACGGCAAGCCCTATGTATTGAGCCTGTTCCCGGACGGCCGGGCGATCGTCCACGGCACGACTGAGCCGAGCGTCGCGCGGAGCGTCTATGCGAAGTACGTCGGTGCCTGAGCCTGTAGCCGACCCGATGCCGTTTCTATTTACGTCAATAAAATACCGACACGACAAGTAAGCAGAGGAGAACGAACGTGACCGCAATCCGCGCCCTGATCGGCACCAAGAAAGGTGCGTTCATTCTGACATCTGACGGCAAGCGCGAGAACTGGTCGGTGGCGGGCCCGCACTTCGCCGGCTGGGAACTCTACCACCTGAAGGGTTCCCCGGCCGACCCGGACCGCATCTACGCATCGCAGACGAGCAGCTGGTTCGGGCAGATCATTCAGCGCTCCAGCGACGGCGGCGTGACGTGGGAGCAGCCGGGATCGGAAGGCGCGGCACAGGAAGAGGCCGCAGGCGACTCGAATAGTCCAGAATTTAAGAAAGGCGAGAGCAACAAGTTCGACTACGACACGTCCGCGGAAACGGGCAAGCCGTTGACCACGCACCAGTGGTACGACGGCACGCAACATCCCTGGGAGTTCGAGCGCGTCTGGCACCTCGAGCCGTCGCTGACCGACCCCGACGTTGTCTACGCTGGCGTCGAAGACGCGGCGCTCTTCCGTACGATCGACGGCGGCCAATCGTGGCACGAGCTCGCAGACCTGCGCGGCCACGAGTCAGGGCCCGACTGGCAGCCCGGCGCGGGCGGTATGTGCCTGCACACGATTCTGTTCGATCCCACGGATCCCGAAAGGATCGTCGTCGCGATCTCAGCCGCCGGTTCGTTTCGCACCGAAGACGGCGGCAAGAACTGGCAGCCGATCAACCGCGGCCTCGTTTCGCCGTATATTCCGGATCCGACAGCCGAGATCGGCCATTGCGTTCACCATATCGCAATGCACCCGTCGAACCCGGCCACGCTGTTCATGCAGAAACACTGGGATGTCATGCGCAGTGACGACGCCGGCACGACGTGGCACGAGATCAGCGGCGATCTACCGAGCGACTTCGGTTTTCCCATCGACGTTCACGCGCACGAGCCCGAAACGATCTACGTCGTGCCGATCAAGAGCGACTCGGAGCACTATCCGCCCGAAGGAAAACTCCGCGTCTATAGGAGCCGCACCGGCGGTAACGAATGGGAAGCGCTCACGAATGGGTTGCCCCAGAAGGACTGTTACGTGAACGTATTGCGCGACGCGATGGCCGTCGATTCGCTCGATCCCTGCGGGATCTACTTCGGGACGACAGGTGGGCAGGTGTACCTATCACCGGACGGCGGCGATCACTGGTCGCCGATCGTGCGCGACCTGCCGAGCGTGCTGTCGGTCGAGGTACAGACGCTCTCATGATCCGCGTCGTACTCCCGTACCATCTGCGGACGCTGACCGGCGTCGACGGCGAGGTGACGTTCGCCGTAGACGGTTCGATCACACAGTCCTCGATCCTCGATGCGCTCGAGGCCCGCTATCCGATGCTCTGCGGCACCATCCGCGATCACGCGACCCGACAGCGGCGCCCGCTGGTGCGATTTTTCGCCTGCAACGAAGACGTCACCCACGATCCACCGGACGCGCAACTGCCGGACGCCGTCGCGTCGGGCGCGGAGCCGTTTAGAATTATTGGAGCGATCGCCGGAGGGTAAGCGCGGGCGCAGCTTATCCTGAAACTACAGGGACAACAGATACTCGCTCATTCGCCGACGAGTTGACTCGTCGGGGAGCCGCCCATAACCGGCGCGCATATTGTCCATGGCGTGGCTGACCTGGCGGGTCTCCGTCACGATTCCGGTCACGGCCGGGTTCGCCAGGATATATTTGAGCGAGAACTGTGCCCATGTCTCGCAATCGAACTCGGTCGCCCATTCCGGCAATGGCTTGCCCGCCACCAGGCCAAAAATACCCCCATCCTCTGTTGTTTTGAACGCCTCGACGATCAGGACCGCGATACCAAGATCTGCTGCCAGCGGCAGGGTGCTCTCGGCAGCCAGCGGATCATGGATGGAGTAGCCCGTCATAATGAAATCCGGCTGCTCGGCCTTCATGAACCTCTCCATCGCTACATAGTCCCGATTTCTTGTCAGGCTGACTCCGATGTATCGGACTCTTCCCGCGTCCTTCCAATCCTTTAGGGTTGCCCAGTGCTCCTCCAAGGTCCGCATGTTGTGTATCAACAGGAGATCCATGGGTCGCTTGTTCAAATTGGACACAGTTCTCTGGAGGTGTTCGATGCCTGCCTCTTTGCCGTTGACCGTGATCTTTCCGGACAGGAACAACTCCTCTTGCAGGCCCATCTCCGTAAGGAGTTCCCCAATCACCGGGACGTTGGGCCGAAAGAAGGCCGGTGTATCGAGAAGCCTGCCACCCAGGTCCACCATCGTCCGAAGAACGGATTTCGGAAGATCCTTTCCTTCGGGCGGAACGTTTATGAAAATATCCGGCGCTCCCAACCCAATGACGGGCAAGGTCTCGTCGGTGCCCGGAATGGGACGGGTACGCATGGAATCCTGTGCGAACGCCCCGACAGGCAGCGAGGCGGCGGCAGCAAAAGCGGCACTACCTGCCAGAAATTCTCTTCGGTCGATTTCGTTAAAGCTGGACACCGTTAACTCTCGGATAATGGGTGTAGGAAAAGGCTAGCATCGCTGTCAAGAAATAGTAAGCCATCCGCTGCCAGCTAAACGCGGGTCCTCCTGCCGGTATTTACCATGAAGAGTCGTTTGTATGGTTGACATACTTTTCATAGTGTACTAGTCTACTAGGACACTAATTTCAAGCATCGGTAAGCATGATCGAGATCAAGGAGCTTTGCTTCAGCTACGGTCGGAAGAATCTCTTCCAGGACATGGGTCTAACCCTTCAGCCAGGTAATATTTATGGCCTGCTTGGACTCAACGGCGCGGGCAAATCCACATTGCTGAAGCTCATGACGGGTCTGCTCTTTCCCACGAAGGGCACGTTGATTACTTTGGAATACGACCCGGCCAAGCGTGAGCCAGGCCTCCTGTCGAAACTCTTCGTACTTCCCGAGGAATTGAACACTCCGGGCATCACCGACCAAGAATACGTGAGGGCCCGTGCACCGTTCTATCCGAACTTCGACCACGAAAGTCTAGCCCGCTACCTTCAGGAATTCGACCTCCCCCGAGAGCGCAAGCTCACAACGCTCTCCTACGGGCAGAAGAAAAAATTCCTGTTGTCCTTTGGGCTGGCCTGCAACGCGTCCGTAGTGATGCTCGACGAGCCCACCAATGGCCTGGACATTCCGTCGAAGGGGCTGTTTCGCCGCCTCATCGCCGAAGCGCTGAGCGACCAGCAGATATTCATCATCTCTACCCACCAAGTGCGGGACGTGGACTCCCTGATCGATCCCATCGTAATACTTCACGAGGGCACCGTGCTATTCAATTACACCCTGGCTCAGGTGACCTCTCAGGTTCGAATGTCCCATGGCGTTAGCCGGCCGGACGGTAACGCTGACGGATTGCTCTATAGCGAGCCGACTGTCGGCGGATTCAGTGCGGTCTGGAAGGACGAAAGCGCCGCCGACGGGCCAGTGGATTTGGAACTTCTGTTCAAATCGGTGATCGCGAATCCCGAGATCTATTCCTCGCTGTTCGAGGCGGAGAGGGCAGACACATGAGCGAGATCTTTTCCCCCCATCGCCTGGGGTTGTTGATCCGCAACGATGCGATCGCCGACTATCGTTCGTTGTTAATAATCTCTGCAACGCTCGCTGGAATCATATTGATTCTCGCGATGCTCTCGCGTGGTTCGTCTAGCGAAAACGACTATTTCTATTTACTTTTGTACATCGGAATCCTCCTGACTTGGGGTCCAATTTCTTCAAGCCGATCGTTTAAGGAACTCCATGACAAGACAGCGAACGAGGCATACCTCCTGCTCCCCGCTTCGACGTTAGAGAAAATGATTGCCCGGCTCTTGTCCGTCACCGTTATTTTCATGGGCTATCTCTTGGTCTTCATGAGTCTGACATCTGCCGTGATCGAGTCGCTGAACTCACTGCTCTTTGGCAAGAATAATCAGTGGTTCCATCCGCTCGATGTGATGGAGTGGAGCCTGTTTGGCCATTACCTGGTTATTCAGTCCCTCTATTTTCTCGGTGCAGCGTGGTTCCGAAAGACCCATTTCATCAAGACGACGCTTGCGATCACGATCGCTTGCATCGGTCTAGCCGTACTCACTCTTGTGATCGTTCGGTTCGTGCTCGTCCCGTCGTTTGACGATCTTGAGCTGAGCATAGACAGCCTCTACGCGCTCTATAACGGAGTCATTGATGTGACCGAAATAAGTTTGATAACCCTCTATTTCGTTGGGTTGCCGGTCTTGTGCTGGAGTGTGGCTTGGTTGCGGGTCAGGGAGACCCAGGTAAGTGATGGAGTTTAGTGAACCCAAGGGAATCTATCAGCAAATCGCGGACCAGATTCGAGAACGGATCCTCCGAAGCGAGTGGCAAGCTGGAGAGCGAATCCCGTCCGTTCGAGAGTTGGCGATCGATCTCGGAGTTAACCCG
>JAZFQE010000010.1:0-8401 GCA_036444955.1 Gemmatimonadales bacterium | reverse complement strand
CTCGTATGCCTCGATCACGTCGCGGCGCAAAGCCAGCTGGGTGTCAGCGTGGCGTGCTCGCGACGCATCCCTAACGGTAGCAGCACGGGACAACGCGATTTCGCGCTGACCGTCGTTCCAGATAGGAAGACTTACCCTCAAACCGTACGCGGCTCTTGTGGTCGCGGAAGGGAAGAATTTTTCGTCGAAGGCGCTGAGCTGCGCGAATAGGTCGACCTCGGGCAGGTACGCTCGGCGCGCGGATCGGTAGCCGGCTTCTGCGGCTCGCTCTTCAGCCCGAGCCAGGATCGACCCCGGGCTTTGCGCCAACGCCTCACTCGCAGCTTCTTCTTCAGAAAAAGGGAGAGGTGGCGCTAGGGCAGTGTCCAGCGGGGCGGCATCGACCTCCCCAGCCACTCCCACGCGTCGGCCAAGTTGCAACCTCGCAACTCTGAGTGCAGCTGTCTGCCCGAGCAGATTCACCCGGGCCCGCGTCAGCTCCAACAGAAGTTGCAGGGAGTCCGTCTGCACAGCCGCCCCGGTCAGCACGCGTGCTCTTGCAACCGCTAGCTGCTCCTCCGCGCGGCCTACGCGCTCTTGGGCTACTACAGTGAGCTCGCGGTTGGCCACGACGTCGTAGTAATTGGACTCGGTGAGCAGCGCTACCTGAAATCGTTGTTGAATCCCATTAGCGTTCGCGGCCTGCAACACAGCACTTGTGCGGGACAACTCTGAGAACTTACGGCCTCCACGGAACAGCGCGTAGTTGATGTCCAGCCGCGCATCCACTATCTGAGACGCGAGCTGTCCGGTTCCGATATTGAAGAACTCCGTAGAAAACTTCGTTGCGTTCGTCTGCGCCGTGATTGACGGCAGAATGAAAACAAGGTGCGCGGATCGTCTTCCCCACTCCGCATCGTGAATTCGGCCCAATGCCTCAACATAGTCAGGGTCCAGTTGGACGGATCGTTGCAAAGCTTCTGCCAGAGTGATCTGCTGGAGCTGCGCTATGTCCCGATCCGGACCGGCCGCGTCTTGCTGTGCAAATCCACTCTGTATTAGAGCTGCGAGAACGAGAATCATCTAGCCTCCGCCGGTTCGAGTGCCGCAGTTTTGCGTTTTGGGTGCAACAGTCGCGCACGCACGGTCTCCAACAGAACATATGCCACAGGTACCAGATAAAGTGTCAGCACTGTCGAAAACATGAGACCACCTATGATAGCGTAGCCCAGAGGTCTTCGGCTGATCGATCCGGCACCCAGTCCCAGAGCTATCGGCAACGTGGCGATCATAGTCGCTACTGACGTCATGAGAATCGGACGGAGCCTAATTTTGCCCGACTGTAACATGGCGTCCACCGTTGCTAAACCTTTGGCTTTGAGTTGGTTGGCGTACTCGACGAGCAGTATTGAGTTCTTGGTCACAATGCCTATCAACAGAATCATACCGATCTGGCTGTACAGATTGAGCGTCGAGCCAGCCAGGAGAAGAGTCACCAGAGCCCCAGTGACCGCGAGCGGTACTGAAAGAAGTACAGTGAACGGATGCAGCAGCGACTCGAACTGGGCGGCGAGCACCATGTATACCACGACGAGTGCGAGAACGAAGGCGAAGTAGAGCGCGGTGCCGCTTTCTTCCAGCTCTCGCGACTCACCCGCTAGGGCCGTACTCCCTCCCTGGGGCAGAATTTCCGCCGCTACTGCATTGAGTGAGTCGAGCGCCTCTCCCAATGTGAATCCCGGCGCCAAGCTTGCTGACAGCGTGAAAGCCGGAACCCGTCCGAACCGGTTGAGCTGGCGAGGTCCAACACCTTCCTCGATCCGTGCGACCGCGTCGAGTGCCACCAGCCCTCCGTCGCGGCCGCGTGTGTAAAGATTGGTCATGTCATCGGGCGTAGCGCGATCTTCAGGTCTGAGCTGGGCGATCACTTCATAGATCTTGTTGCCGCGTGTAAAAGTGCTGATTCGTTGTCCTCCGAGCATCGTCTGCAGGGTGCCGGAGATATCCCTGATCGGGACTCCCAGGTCTTCGGCACGGTCGCGGTCGTACGTAACGGTCAGTTCGGGTTTGTTCACTCGGAGATCTGTATCAACGTTTATCAATCCAGGGATCTGGCGTGCGCGGCCCGTAAATTCGTCCATCAGAGTGCCCAACTGGTCGAAGTCAGGGTGCCGGACCACAAACTGTACCGGGCTGTTGAATCCAAAGGCCGGAGGGTTGTTTGCGAAGGCGAACACGCCCGGGATGGCGAAATATTGCGGCTGAACTTCGGAAATGACATCCTGCACGGATCGGTGCCGCTCATCCCAGTCCGTGAGTCTGGCGAACATGATTCCCTGGCTAACGCGGTTGCCCCACCCCACGATGCTGAAATACATCTCGATGTCATCCGTACGGCTCAGGATTTCCTCGAGGCGCTGTTGGTATCCGTCGGTGTATTCGAGTGATGATCCCTCCGGTGCGATCGTGAACGAGATGAAGAATCCACGGTCCTCAGGCGGGATGAATTCTCGTTTGAGATTGCCGAACACCACTAACGCTAGTCCCACCGTTGCTGCCGCGCCCCCCAACACGACGGCGCGATGACGCATGGCCCAGCCGAGTGTCAGCTCGTAACGATGGGCAAGGCCTACGAAGCCACGCTCCAGCATCCGAAAAACCCGTCCGTGGCTCTTAGGCACTTTGAGGATCTTTGCGCACAGCATTGGTGTCAGACTCAGCGCGACGAAACTGGATATGACGACAGCTCCTGCCAGCGCGAGGCCGAACTCGTTGAACAGTCGGCCAGTCGTACCGGTCAGGAAGGCCAACGGCGAGAACACAGCGACCAACGCGACTGTCGTGGCGATGACAGCGAACGCTATCTCGCGCGTGCCATTGATGGCCGCTTCAGTGGGTTCTTCACCGAGTTCCTCCTGATGTCGGTAGGCATTCTCCATGACGATGATGGCGTCGTCCACTACGATTCCGATGGCGAGGATCAGCGCCAGCAGCGTCAGATTATTGATCGTGAATCCCAGGAAGAAGAGCACACCGAACGCCGCGGTTATGGATGTGGGAATGGCTAGGCCCGGGATGATCGTGGCTCTCATGTTGCGCAGGAAAACGAAAATGATTCCGACGACGAGGATTGCCGCCAGCACAAGCGTTTGCTGGGCCTCCCTGATCGAGCTCCGGACGAACATCGCCCCGTCATAGGCAACCTCGAGCGAGACCCCGGGGGGTAGCGCAGTCTGGATCCGAGGAAGCTCGGCCAGGACGGCGTCGGAGATCGCGATCAGGTTGGCTTTGGACTGGCGCACCACCCCGATGGCCACTGCTGATATTCCGTTGAAGCGTAGTGTGGCGCGTTCGTTTTCCGGCCCGAGCTCAACCTGGGAGATGTCGCTGAGCCGCACGAGCTGCCCGTCGCGGTTTGATACGGTGAGATTGCGGAACTCTTCCGGAGTCTTCAGTTCACCCAGCGAGCGGACGGTGAACTCGCGCCGCTCGGATTCGATTCGGCCGGCGGGAACTTCGACGTTGCGGCTCTGAACGGCTGCCGCGACGTCCTGGACGGTCAGGTCGTGGGCGGCGAGTTGTGAGGCCGAAAGCCAGATCCGCATTGAATACCGCCGCTCGCCGAAAATTATGGCCCGGCCCACCCCTTTTACTGTCTGGAGCTTGGGTTTGACGATCCGGTCAGCCACATCTGACAGCTGCAGCAGATCGTAGTTCGCGCCGTGTAGGGCCAGCCAGAAGAACGGGTTGGCGTCCGCATCCTGCTTGGTGACGACGGGTTCCTGGATCTCCTCGGGCAGTCTCCCCCTTACTCTCGAGACCTTGTCGCGAACGTCTTGGGCGGCGGCCTCCAGGTCGCGTTCGAGTGTGAACTCCAGGATTATCGTGCTGACCTCTTCGGCGCTGGTGCTAGTAATCGTCCGCAGGCCGGGAATTGTGCTGAGCTCCTCTTCCAGGACCTCCGTGACCGTGGATTCGATTACCCTCGGATTTGCACCGCGCAGGCTCGTAGTGACGGAAACGACCGGTGCGTCAACGTCCGGAAACTCCCTTACCGGGAGACGTAGGAAGCCGATGGCTCCGAACAGCACGAGGGCGGCACTCATCATGCTGGCGAGCACCGGCCGACGGATCGATATATCAGATAATTTCACTGTATTTCTGCCTTCATATATGAACTACCTGCAGATCCAGGTATAGCGGCTTGCGTCGTTTAGACTGGTCGTCACTTATAGATGGTTACAGTGCAGCTGAGAAAGCCCCGCCCCCGTTGGGAAACCTGGTGCGGGTCCTCAGCGGAAGTATCTGCCATTTTCATTTTCATTCTTTTCTCATACACGCGCAATGGGTGAAGGGTTGCGTCTTCGGCCTTCGTTTCGAGCCCCGCTGGTCACATCGCGTTCTGGGTTTCATCTTTATTGCCTGGTTCGTTGGAATCGCATGTGAGCGGTCGGAGCGCGGAGGTTCTCGACCGGTGAATGTGCAGATTTGCACGCAGGGAGGAAAGATGCGTCCGCGTTACGCGACACCCTTAGTGGTTCTAATCTCAATCGGTACCGCGAGTTGCGGCGGTGCTACGAACGCCGACCAATGGGATGCGTTGGTTGGTCAGTTTCTGGAAACCTACTTTGAGTTCAATCCCACGTTTGCAGCCTATCAAGGACGGCACGAGTTCGACGGCATCCTGCCCGATATGAGTGAGGAGGGGTTGAGGAGGAACATCGACTGGCTCAAATCCGCGAAGGCGGAGGTTCTCGCTTTCGACTTGGAATCGCTCGATGCCCAACGCCGCTTTGAACGGGGATACGTGCTCTCGGTGATCGACAATGATCTCTTCTGGTTTGAAGAGGCCGAGTGGCCCTGGCGCAATCCGAACTACTACAGCCTCAGTCCGGACGTGTACCTAACGCGCGAATACGCCCCGCTCGAGGATCGGATGAGAGCGTACGTTCGTTGGGCCCAAGCAGTCTCCACAGTCACGGAGCAGGCGAAGCAAAATCTTCGTTTGCCGTTGCCGCGCTCTTACATCGACATCGGACGAATCCGGTTTGGTGGGTTGGCCGGGTATCTGGAGGATGACGTCCCCGGGGTCTTTGCCTCTGTCACGGACTCGAGTCTTTGGGCAGAGTTTGGGCCCGCCAGCACGCAGGCGATCAGCGCGCTGAGAGATTTCGATCAGTGGCTCGAAGATCAGCGGCCGGAACAGACGGAGGATTTCGCTTTGGGTGCGGAGCTCTTTTCGAAGATGCTCTGGGCGACTGAACGGGTTGATGTTCCCTTGGATCGGTTGGAGGAGATCGGGAGAGAGGATCTCGAGCGTAATCTCGCGGCCATGCGTGAGGCCTGCGCCGCATACGCTCCGGGCCAAGCGGTTCCCGAATGCGTCGAGAGCGTCAAGGCAATTAAGCCGGTAGGTGGTGCGGTAGTAGGAGCGCGTAATCAGCTAGGGATGTTGGAAGAGTTCGTCCGCGCCAACGAACTTGTCTCGATACCGGGTACCGAACGGGCCCTGGTAGACGAGTCGCCGCCGCACAGGCGGGCTAATTTCGCCTACATCGACATCCCCGGGCCATACGAGGAAGGGCTTCCGTCGATCTACTACATTGCGCCACCGGATCCGAGCTGGACGCCTGAAGAACAGGCGCAGTATGTCCCAGGAGTCACCGACCTACTTGGCGTCAGCGTTCACGAGGTGTGGCCCGGCCACTTCCTGCAATTCCTGCACGCCAACAGATCTCAGTCGCGGTTTGCGCAGGTGTTCGTCGGATACGCCTTTGCCGAGGGCTGGGCCCACTACGCCGAAGAGTTGGTGTGGGAATCCGGTCTGGGTGACGGCGATCCTGAGGTGCACATTGGCCAGTTGTTGAACGCGCTGCTGCGAAACGTACGCTTGATTTCGGCGATTGGCCTTCACACCCAGGGAATGTCGATTGAGGAATCCGAGCGGATGTTTCTCGAGTTTGGGTACCAGGATCCGGGTAACGCACGCCAGCAGGCTGCGCGCGGCACCTATGACCCCGCATATCTCAACTATACGATGGGTAAGTTGATGATTCGAAAGTTGCGCGAGGAGTGGACTGCAGAGACGGGAGGTCGTGATGCGTGGCGGGAGTTTCACGATCAGTTTCTGTCGTATGGAGGACCGCCGATACCCTTGGTCCGAGAGGCGATGCTGGGTGAAGGATCGGGTCCGCCGTTGTAGTTAGTGTAGGAGGCTTCACATGAAACAGTACTCGTATCGACGTAACCAATTGTGGTTGATCCTACCGGGCAGCTTGCTCGCCATCAGTTGCGCGACAGGACCCCAGGAGATGGCCTATGTCGAGCGACTGGGTAACGACACGCTTGCCATCGAGGTCATCACGCGCACAGCCGGTCGCATCGAGGGTCGCGTGCTCACCAGGAATCCGGCGACACGTGTCGCAAGCTACGTCGCAACGCTGTCCCCCGACGGTCGCATCACACGGCTCGAAGTCGACTGGTCGGTTCCGCTAGAGAATCCCGACCGTTCTCCGCGGAACTATGTCGTGATGATGGAAGGTGACAGCGCTGCTTTCGAGCGGCGCAGGGGCCAAAAGACCGACACGTTGCGCCTCGCGGTGCCTGAACGAACGATTCCAAGCCTGGGCAGATCACCGGCGGCGGTGTTTGTGTGGGAGCAGGCAGTGCGTATAGCGATGGGCAGTGATCAGGACAGTACGCCTTTCGCGGTTCTGGGGGGCCTACGCCCGCGACCTCAACCGAACACGATCGTCAAGCGCGGCTCGGGTTCGGTATCGATGAATTATTTCGGTCGCCCCATGTACGCCAGCATTGACCGCAAAGGGCGCATCCTCGGCATCAGTGGGCGTGCAACCACCCTGCAAATCGAAACCGAACGCGTATCCTCGATGGACTTCGACGCTCTCGCGGCAGACTTCGCCGCTCGTGATGCTCGAGGGGAAGGGCTCGGCGTGCCGTCTCCGCGTGCCGAGTTGGAAACCGCGGGTGGCGGTGCCACTTTTCACGTCGTCTACAGCCAGCCTGCAAAGCGCGGGCGTGAGATCTGGGGAGGACTCGTGCCGTATGACACGATCTGGCGCACCGGTGCCAACGCGGCGACGATGTTCACAACCGATCGCGATCTAGTCATCGCAGGTACAGTGGTGCCGGCGGGCGCCTACACCCTCTGGTCCACATTCACGGCCGACACTGACACACTGGTTATCAACAGTCAGACCGGGCAGTGGGGTACCGCGTACGACCCATCGCAGGATTTCGCGCGCCTGCCGATGCAGCGTGATGGGTTAGATGAGTCGGTCGAGCGGTTCACCATCGCTATCGAGCCGCGTAATGAGGGCGGTGTGCTTTCACTCACGTGGGATACGCGGAGGCTCTGGATTGAGATGGAGGTGCAGCACTAAGTCTGGCAACGGTCGCTAGTTCATCCCACTCTTCGGCGGGCCAAACTTCAGGGCAATACTGCGTACCGCGCGCTCATGCCGGCAGTGAGGTGGAACGACACGTGACAGTGAAACAGCCAAGTGCCCACATTGTCGGGAACCATATCAGCAATGAGCATCTCCATTGGCTCGAGCGCCATCACATCGTTCCGCATACCGTGGATGAGTACGGTGTTGCCGTGCCAGTGCGGCGTATGAAAGTCGAAGTCGTTTGTTGAGCTGAACACGTACCAGCGGACTCGCTCGCCCTCTCGTACGGTGAACGTTCGCAGAGGCAGGCTGCCGTGCAAAAAGCCGTTGATGCTGAACTTGACGAAAAACGGATAAAAATTCTGAGACTGCGGTTGGGGAATCGGCCGCTCCTCCCCCAGCGTCGGAAGGTTCTGTTCAGCGAGCCAGGTGTCCTCCTCGTGGTTCTGTGCGAACAGTGTGACTAGTTCTCGATCTACATCGTTAGGCGTGCCGTCGGCATTTGCCATTCCAGCGGCGGTGACGATCATGGGACCGATAAGACCGGTGTTGACGTCCCGCACCTCCTCCACGTGGGAGTGGTACATCCACATGACCGTGCTCAACCCGCGCGGGCCCGGGCCTGCCCGCTCTGGAACGGGCCAGGTGTACACGTGGGTACCGCCCGGTGGCACGCCGTCGTCGGCCTTGTCCGCTCCGGACGTGCCGTCGCTGTAAGGCGCCCCCTCCGAATCCTTATTATAGAATACGCCGTGTGGATGCATGCTGTAGGGATGGTGCCCGTTGTTGCGGAACACAACACGGATAGTGTCGCCCACGGCGCCGCGGATTAGGGGCCCTAGGAAGCCAAGGTGTTCCCACTCAGGCGGACGCGGCTTGAGCGTTGCAAACGTACTGTCTGTGTATTCTCGGTAGAGCACCTTCCGGTATTCGGTGCTGACGCTTCGCGGCGGAGACTCACTGAAGTATGCCGTATCCGCGCGGGCGCGGCCGGCAATCTCGTCGCGTCC
>JAZFQE010000009.1:0-2350 GCA_036444955.1 Gemmatimonadales bacterium | reverse complement strand
TTGCCTTATATATGCACAAAATGTGCGTATGGCAACTACCTCTTGCAACTACTCTATAGGTCATCTTAGAGCCCAGGCTGGCAACGCTTGACAGACAGTGTCCTTCGAGATAAGCTTGAGAATAATCTGGCCGCTTACTTACAATCCGAACCCATATTTCAGCGAATGCGCGAATTGGTTGTTGTTCCATCTAAACGTCTCGCATGGCAGCACTAAACCGACATCCGCCGATCTCGCCACATCGGAATGAGACCGAATCAGGTGAAACGTGTCCACGGGAATCTGAACTGGACTGCAGCATGGCGCTCCGAGACGAGTGACCAGCTGTGAAGCGACGCGTCCTCTCCATAGCCTGGCGTGCTCTCAGCGCAAGAGGGCGAGCTTTCGGGTCGCGCCCAGATCGCCGGCTTCGAGGCGGAGAAAATAGGTCCCAGAAGCGAGCGTTCGTCCCGCGTCGTCGTGGCCATCCCAGAGCAGGTGGTGCACCCCAGCCCACCGTCGTCCCCGGAGAAGCGTGCGCACCCGCTGCCCTCGGACGTTGTAGATGAACACTCGGACTTCCGCCGGTTCGGGGAGGTCGAAATGGATCGTGGTCGACTGGTTGAACGGATTTGGCCAGTTCGGGTGAAGGACAAAAGTCTTGGGAAGCTCGATTTCAGCGGCATCTGAAACGACGTTCGTCACGTCGATGATCCAGAGGCCTGTCGATCGATCCGAGATCAGTATGCGATCGAGACCCAGGCCAGGGTACACCCCGAAGGCGCCGTTGAAGTTTGCCCCGCTGTTCGTCGCTTCGGTATCGAAGGTCCCGATCAGCACGGGAACGCTCGGGTTGACAATGTCGAAGAGGGCCATTCCAGCTTCGGTCCAGGAGGTGAAGAGCAGATCGCCTACGACGAAGAGATTGTGGACGTTGCCGACGAAGCCGGCGCCAAGGGCCGTGTTGGGGAATCGACTGGACCTGATCTCGACGACATTGTCGTCCTCGATTCGCGTCCCGCTCAGATCGAAGATGCGTAGATCCGTGCCGCCGGCTTCATGTGCGACGTAGAGGTAGTCTCCGTCGCCCGCGGGCCAGCTGCTGTGAGTCGACCCGCCTCCCGTTGCGAACTCCGTGAGCACGGACACGATTCCGTTCTGAATGTCGGTCACGTCGTAGACGTCGATCTCCCTCGCCCTGACGTTGGCGACGTAGGCGCGGCCGTCCTGCGCGAAGACGCTGTGGCCGCCCTTCGTGATGAGGGTTGTCTTGAGCACGATCGAGGCAGGTGTTCGCGGAGTGGTGATGTCGTAGATTCGAACGAGGCCTGAGAAATTATCCAGGTAGAGGAACCGACCCGTCGCCGTATTGTCGACATTGAACTCGTGGCTTCCCTCGACGGTCTTGAGCAACGGAGGGTTCACGGGATCGGCCCGGAGATCGACGATGTGCGTGGTCGAGCTCCCCGAGAAGTAGCCGATCCCATCGTGGACCTCGACGTCACGAAACACCGCCGAGCCGTAGGTGCCCAGGTACGAGGGGTTGGTGAGATCTGTAACATCGAAGATCGCCATACCCGAGCCGTTCACGTCCACACCGACGTAGGCGAAGGATTTCCCGGCGAACATCAGGTTGGACCCATCGTACGCATATCCGTACACGTCACCCCAGACGCGCGCGTTATCGGCGTACGGGCCGCCTGGATTGACGTGGCTCAGGTAGCGAAACGAGGAGAAGTCGAGGAGCCCGCTGACCGAGGGCGCACTCGGGTCGGTCTGACGCGGCGGATCGGACGTGTGATCGGCCCACGCATACAGCGGCTGGAACAGAATGCACCCCGCGAGGACCGCTGCGCGCACGCGCAGTGCGCGATGGCCGCTGAGAGCAACGTAGATTCGCGCGAACGCGTAGGCTACGTATGCGGATCGAGATAGTCTCACCATCCCTCGCATATGATCCACTTGGCGGCGATAACAAGGGTCGCGCACAACCCTACGATCACAGTCACGAGTCAAAACCTCCTAGTGTGGCACTATGTTTTCAATCCACCAAACCCTGAAATCACGCAGCACTGGCAGCGTCCGTGTTGATGCTGAAGTCATGCCATCCTCTATTTAGCGCTTTAGTAATTGACGCGCACTATCTCTTATATGCGCCAATTGCTTTCTTTTTGAACCTTCGGTTTCCTCAATAAATTCGATCAGCTGATTTAACACTATCAATATCTCCTCATTTGTTCGCTCTTTTTGGGAAATCACATGTTCTATCTCCTTAATGCCTTTTTTCATCCTAGCAGCTGATTCTAGACTAATATGCTCCATTATTTTAAAGCCATCTTGAAGCTCGACGGATGCCTTTTGCATGGAGGCA
>JAZFQE010000008.1:0-6289 GCA_036444955.1 Gemmatimonadales bacterium | reverse complement strand
TCTAGTCACTCCTTCGCAGCGGCGCAACTGTTACGGACCACCCTTTGCACGCGGCCCAAGCCCGGAGCGCCGCGGCAAGTTCGTTAGTTGAGCAATCGTGCTCGAGCGTAGCAGCAGCGCAAGACGTCCTATCGCCGGAAGCAAACTGCACCCTCAGCACCCTGCTCGACGGCAGGTCACCGAGCGACGATAAATCGAGCTCTGTTCCCACTCGACACAAAATGACAGCCACGGAGGAGCGCTTACCCGGCACGGTGCCAAGCTATTGCGGGATCGAGCCACCCAGTCAACGAATGATACGCACACCGTTACAAAACGACGCACAGTTCCAAGTTGTCCCTATTCGTGGGTGTCTATCTGAGCTCGCTGGAGCTTTCCGGAGTAATCAGCGTAGAGGACCTTCGTCTCGGTGTAGAAGTCGTATACCTCCCAACCACCCTCTCGGTGGCCGTTCCCCGTCTGCTTGACACCACCGAATGGCAAGTGAGCCTCCGCGCCGATGGTGGGCGCATTGATGTACGTGATTCCGTTGTCCAGATCGGTCATCGCTCTGAAAGCCTGGCGCAGATCGTTGGTATAGAGACTACTCGACAGGCCGTACTTGACATCGTTATTGACGTCGATCGCTTCATCCAAGCTATTGACGCGGATAACGCTCAGCATCGGTCCGAAGATCTCTTCCTGCTCTAAGCGGCTACCCGGCCTGACACCTGTGAAAAGCGTTGGTCGGTAGAACCAGCCTGCAGCAAGACGCTCACCACCAGGGACCTTGCCCCCGATCTCGAGAGTGGCCCCCTCCTCTGTTCCGATGTCTACGTAGGTTTCAACCTTTTTTCTGGCGTCCTCGTGAATCAAGGGACCTACGTCTGTCTTCTTATTCAGACCGTCACCCAGCCGTAATTTCTCGGCTGCGTCGCAAACCATCGCTACAAACTTGTCATGGATCTTCCTGTGCAGTATCAAGCGTGATGTGGCCGTGCACCGCTGTCCGGTCGTGCCGAAAGCTCCCCACAGCACTCCGTCCAGTGCCAGCTCGAGATCGGCGTCGTCCATCACGATCTGTGCATTCTTGCCCCCCATCTCGAGGGACAGGCGCTTGTGCATCCTGCCGCAGGTCTCACCCACCACCGACCCCGTTTCGGTAGAGCCCGTGAGGGATATCACTGGGATAGCCGGGTGCTCGACAATTGCCTTCCCGACAACCGCCCCCCTTCCGTGAACCAACTGGATGACCTCCGGAGGCAGCCCCGCTTCCAGCAGGATTTCCACCAATATCGTTGCAGTATGAGGAACGTCGGCTGCTGGTTTGAAAACGATTGAGTTCCCGGAAACCAGGGCGGGGAAGATCTTCCAAGTGGGAATCGCCATGGGGAAGTTGAATGGCGTTATGATTCCGCACACACCTATGGGGCGCCGGTAGGTCATTGCCCATTTTTCACTCAACTCGGAGGGCACGGTGCGCCCAAACAACCGGCGACCTTCCACCGCGGCGTAGTACGCCGTGTCTATTCCCTCCTGGACGTCTCCTCGCGTTTCTTCCAAGACCTTGCCCATCTCCGACGTCATCGTCCGCGCGATCTCTTCTTTGCGCTCCACTAGGAGATCTCCCACCGCTTTCAAAACCTCGCCCCGGAGGGGCACAGGAGTCTTGGACCAGACGCGAAATCCCCGCTCCGCCGATTTGATCGCCCGCTTTACATCGCGAACGCCGGAGTCGGGGAACCGCCCGAGTACCTCGCTCCAATTCGCCGGATTCCTATTCTCGAAATATCGTTTGGCGGAGGGCTTAACCCATTCCCCGCTGATAAAGTTCTTAAAAGTCTTAGCCATACTACCCGGCTCCAATCATCGGTCGCGTTCCAGAATTTCAGCTGCTTCTTTCCAACTGATATTTGTCAATCTTTTTGTAAAGGTTGCTCCGCGGCATCGCGAGTTTTCGCGCAGTCTCGCTCACGTTCCAGCCGTTCTCCTCCAATCTGGCCTTCAAGAAAGCTCGCTCGGCATCCCGCTTGAACTGGTCAAAGCTTTGGTCTCCGATCAGTTCTCCCAGGTCGTGGTCACCCCTCCTCCCCTCCAGCATACCGACGTCTGTGGCAGCTATTGTGTTGCTGGGTGACAGAATCAGAAGTCGCTCCACCGCGTTTCTCAGCTCTCGCACGTTGCCCGACCACTTGCGGCGCTTGAGGGCATCGACGGCTTCCTTCGAAAACTCTTTTGCGGGAAGGCCGCCTGTACCGATCAGATTATCCTTAAAATACTCAACGAGCACCGGAATATCCTCGACTCGCTCATTGAGCGGAGGCACCCGCACGGGCACGACGTTCAGCCTGTAGTAGAGATCTTCCCGAAATCTGCCTGCCGCGATCTCGTCTTCGAGCGACTTATTCGTCGCCGCGATCACTCTTACGTCAACCTGGGTCGGTTCGGTCGCGCCAATCCTCGTAATGACCCCCTCCTGCAGAGCCCTGAGGACCTTGGCTTGCGCCGCCAAGCTGAGATCACCCACTTCGTCTAGGAAAAGAGTACCTTCGTGAGCCAACTCGAATTTGCCGGGCCGATTCTGAACTGCACCGGTGAACGATCCCTTCATGTGACCGAACAACTCACTCTCGATCAGCTCCCCCGGAATGGCGGCACAGTTGACCTCAACGAAGGGCGCCTCGGCTCGCGGTGACTTGCGATGCATGGCCCGGGCAACCAACTCCTTGCCGCTGCCGTTCTCCCCTGTGATGAGGACGCGGGACGATGTCGGCGCAACCTTGTCAATAATTTCGAAGACGCCCTCGATCGCGCTGCTCTGTCCCACGATACGGTAGCGATCCTCAATGTGCTCCCTGAGGCGTCTGTTCTCCGACTCGAGGTCCACCTTCTCAAACGCGCGTCGCAGGGTGATAAGAATCCGGTCGGTATCCAACGGTTTCTCCAGGAAGTCATAGGCGCCGAGGTGGGTTGCCTCGACGGCCGTTTGGATCGTACCATGTCCCGAGATCATTATCACGTGGGCTCCGGGATCCAGTTCGCGAATGGCTTTGAGGGCCTCGAGTCCGTCCATGCCGGCCATTTTGACGTCCAAGAACGTCAGGTGCGGCTCGAAGGCACGACAGGCCTGGAGTGCCGCTGCACCGGAGGCCACCGTTTTGACGTTCATTCCCTCGTACTCGAGGAGCTGCCGGAGGGCGTTTCTGATTCCCTCTTCGTCGTCGACAACCAGGATGCGGCGTTCGGTCATTGTCAGCGTCTGTAAAAGGTTACGCCCGACGGCTGGATGCGCAGGTCCCCCACGTTTGGGGGAACACGGATCGGCAGCGTTCCGTCGGTGCCCCCCGTAATCTGGTTTATCAGCATGGGAATCGCAGCCTGCGGCAGGGAAAAGGCACCAAACTGGAATTGGTTCGGTTCCCAGGCAGCAGCTCCCGGCCGCCGCACGTACACCGGGCCTGAGACCACGATTCTTTCCCTTTCGCCCAACATGGCCGCGAACGGGCCGAGTACCGCGCCAGCAAACACCTGTGTGAGAACCACGCCGTCGAGCGTAAACCCATCTTCGTAGAGCGTCACCTTAATGGAGTCGAGCGCCTCCCGCGCCGCGGGCGCCATACCATCTTCGACCATCGAGGCCAGCTCGGCAGCAGTGAGAACAACGGTTGCCGTCCCCCGTGAACTTTCCATCTCTGCATTCTTGCGTATCGCCGAACGCAGGGCGGCCGGTGACGGGCGGCCTGAAGAGGACGCATCAGAGAAGGGGTTTTCGACATTCGCCGTTACCCTGTGGAAGAGTTCCTCAATCTCGTGACGGTAATGCCAGGCGGCGACGCTGACGGCCACAAGGGTGGTTGCGCAGCCTACCATGGCAAAAACGTTCCTGAGACAGCCTCTCATTTGGCACCCAGCGCCGAAGAATGTAACGCTGTGTGCCTCGCCCCCTGTGACGATAGCTCGCTGAGCATCAATTCAACCGTGCGGATCTCCGAGGCGGCCGTGAAAGTGATCTTGCTCATCGTGTCGCCGAGTCCATTGAAGCTGTTCTTGTGCGAGCTCTTTTTCGCTCGACCCAGTGTTATGTGCGGCTTGAACGGACGATGTTCCGCAGGGAAACCGAGTTGCTTCAACTGTGACTCAATGTCCCGCTGGAGCAGTCCAAGTGTATCCGCCATCTCGCACCCTGCCCACACCACCCGAGGGAACGAAAGGGACGGGAAACCACCAAACTTAACAATCTTGAGCCTGAAGGGTTGGGAGCGGCCGGCGGCCTCGTCCAAAGCGTTGGCAATTTGGAGTTCTCTGCTACTTTCAACCTCGCCGACAAACTTGAGCGTGAGATGAATTCCGTTGGGCCTTAGCCACCGTATCGGGTAGCCACCTGACCGGACGGGCTCGATCGCCTGCCACAGTTCGTTTGCGACTCGCTCCCCCAAACCAACCGCGACGAATACCCGCACACTCTCAGCGAGCCATCTCTATGGTCTCGAGTTTAGATGAATCCCCACTCAGCAGGCTTCCGGTTCTGTATCCGGCGAGGTCCAAAGTAACACTCTCGAAGCCCAAGTTTCGAAACACAGTAGCAACCCAATCCCCCTTCACCCTGATCTTGTCGAACTCCGAGGGCATGACCTCGATTCGGGCTTCTTGGCCGCGGTGCCGCACGCGCAGATCACCCCTTACACCGAGCGAACGCAACAGATCTTCACCCTGCTCCACTTGGCGGAGACGCGCGGGCGTCACTGAGAGACCGTACATGATCCTGCTCGAGAGACAGGGCGACGAAGGGGCGTTCCAAATCGGTATTCCCAAGTCGCGCGCCTCGGACCGTACACGTTCTTTGGTGTAACCGACCTCGGCAAGCGGCGAGCGAACTCCCAATTCTGCTGCCGCACGCGCACCGGGACGGTGCCCATTCAGATCACTAGCATTAGTCCCGTCAGCAACGATTCCGTAGCCCCGCTCTTTGGCAATCTTACTCAGCCTGTCCCACAGCTCACTCTTGCAGAAATAGCATCTGTCCCGCGAGTTCTTGCTGTAGCGGGGATCGTTCATCTCGCGCGTTTCGACTTGCTTGAAGTTGAGGTCGAACTCGCGAGCGATCGACTCAGCCTGTTCCTCCTGCACTCCAGACAGCGACGGGCTCGTGCCTAGGACAGCCAGGCACTTCTCCTTCCCCAACACCTTCCTTCCAATCACTGCCAGGAGCGTTGAGTCCACTCCACCCGAGAACCCGACGAGCATGGAAGGGTATGTAGACGTCAACTGTTCGAGAGGGGTCCGGTTCGGCATGGTCGAATAGATAACAAAATGCCGCGCGTGGCGGCAGTATCAACTCACGCCGAGTATAACCTGCCTACCTGCTTCCCCTCAATCGATCCACGTTGCGATACTGAATGGCTTCGCTCACGTGGTTTGCTTCGATCCGGGAGCAGCCCGCGAGATCCGCAATCGTGCGGCTTATCTTCAGAACCCTGTGATACGCCCGGGCCGACATCTTTAGCCTGGCAATTGCAGTATGCAGTAACCCGTCAGCGACGGCAGTGAGCCGGCAATGCAGCCTCAGGTCCCGAGGAGTCATGTGAGCGTTTGCAAAGACGCCTGACCGCCTCAAAAAGCGGTCCTGCTGCATCTCTCGCGCCCTCGTGACGCGCCGGCGGATTGGCTCACTCGGCTCGCCTGATGTGTCGCAGCTGAGTTCGCGGTGCGCAACCGCGGGGACCTCAATGTGCAGATCAATGCGATCCAGTAGCGGTCCTGAAACCTTGGAACGGTATCGCTCCATCGATTGCTCGCTGCAGGAACAGCTGTGCCCGCGATCACCGTGATAACCGCAGGGACACGGATTCATTGCCGCTGCGAGCATGAACCTGGAGGGATAGCTGAGGGAGACGGCTGCACGCGAAATCGTAACGGAGCCGTCTTCCATCGGCTGCCGCAGGACCTCGATCACATTCCTGCGGAATTCGGGTAGCTCGTCCAGAAACAGGACGCCGCCGTGAGCGAGGCTCACTTCACCGGGCCGCGGATGCGCGCCTCCCCCGATCAGCCCCGCGTCACTGATTGTGTGATGTGGTGCCCTGAAGGGACGAACTCTGAGCAGCGAGGTTCCCGCCGGCAGCAATCCTGCTACACTGTGGATCTTGGTGGTCTCCAGAGCTTCTTCCAGACTGAGCGCGGGCAGTATCGTGGGGAGGCGGCGAGCCAGCATCGTTTTTCCGGAACCGGGCGGCCCCACCATCAACAGGTTGTGTGCTCCAGCAGCGGCCACCTCAAGCGCGCGTTTGACATGCTCCTGGCCGCGCACATC
>JAZFQE010000007.1:0-6100 GCA_036444955.1 Gemmatimonadales bacterium | reverse complement strand
TCCGCCCGCAAACCGGTTCCGAATCTGGTTCACTGGATTTGAGGGATAAGAAAGGGTACTTTAGATTCGTGGCCTGCGCAGTCGGGCCCTTCATTCGGTTTGCGTTTTCGGAGGTTGCCGAAGGAGGAGAGGTTCGTGGTGCGCCCCACTTCTTCGTCGTGAACGCAAACAGACTCAGGTTCAAGCGCTAACTCCCCATTGCGGGGAAATCGAGGGAGTGTGTGCAATGGGTCAGATCACTGCCACGGCTACTCCATCTAGTCGCTTCGGCGTAAGAGCACGCTTACTACTAGCGTTTTTGAGCATTACCGCGTTTGTAGTCCTCGCAGCGATCGCGGCGGTGTATTCGTTCCTCAGAATTGGCGGAATGCTCGACACGATCACTGAGGAGCGCGTGCCGGTGGCGTTGATCGCACAAGAACTCTCCCGTCAGGCGGAACGGATCGTGGCGGTCGGTCCAGCGATGCTGACCTCCACGACCCTTGATGAGCAAGATCAATTATCGGAAGAGATGTACAAGACGAGCGAGCGTCTCAACGAACTGCTCGTCGATCTGGAAAATACAACCGTGGATGTGGAGGCGGTAGCGTCCATCAAGAATCTGACCGAACTGTTGACCTTCCATGTCATCAGTCTGGACGGAATCTTTGTGAACAACATCACTCTACTCGAGAGAAAGGAGGAACTGCTGCGTCAACTCGCCACCACCCACGATCTGACTGGGGAATTTCTTACGGTAGAGGCCAAGGTCGCCCGGGCAAAGGCGGTGGAGCTGCAGAAGATACTCAATAAATCAGACGTTGAACCCACGCAACGTCAGAAACTCTTTGAGCATCTGTCCAATTCCATCGATATGACCGTACTGCTCGACGAAGCTCGATCGGAAACAACTGCCATCAATAGCACGTTGCTGCGTGTCGCCTTGGCCAAAGTCTCGGCCACCGAGACGCTGACCTCAGCGGGACCGACCTCGGATGACTTCCCGACTCTGGCCGGCGCTATGAAGGACTCGCTGAGCAGTCTCGAGGCGATCGCGGATCAGCTCGATCCTGCTGCCGGTGCCACCCTTCTGTCCCATGTCGAAAAATTTCGGAAATTTGCCCAGGGCAATCGCAGTTTGTTCCGAACTAGATCTCTGGAGCTGGATCAGCTGTTCGAGGCGAAACGACAGCTGGCGTCCAATGCTGATTTCTCACGGCAACTCACCGGGGCGATCGACGAATTGGTAGCTCGTACAAAAAACGACATGTCGATCGCCAGCCTCGAGGCAAAGGCGGTGCAGCGGACAACGACTGGAATCATGATCGCGGTGGTGGCTATGAGCCTCATCAGCTCAGCGCTTATTGTGTGGTTGTACGTGAGCCGGAATCTAGTTGGTCGTTTGCGGGCGTTGAGTGACAGCATGCTTGAAATTGCGAAGGGTAACCTACAGGCCGAGATTCACTACGGAGGCCAAGACGAGATCGCGCAAATGGCCGACGCGCTTACGGTGTTCCGAGACACGGCTGTCGAGATGGAGGAAGCAAACCTGCGCGAGATCAACGACGCTCGACGACGGTTGACCGATGCCATCGAGAATATTTCCGAGGGATTCTCACTGTACGATTCCGATGATCGACTGGTGGTTTACAACAAGCGCTACGTCAGGCTGCTGTACAGTGAACTCGATGATGTTATCGAGCCTGGCATTAAGTTTGAATCCATCATTCGAGAGGCCACTGCGAAAGGGCTGATCATCGATGCTGAAGGTCGAACCGAGGAGTGGATCGCCGAACGCCTGGCTCGACATCGTAATCCAGGCGAACCTCAGCTGCAGTTGCGCAAGGACGGGAATTGGATCCGCGTCAGTGAAACCAAAACCGAGGACGGCAGCACAGTGGCGGTGTACACCGACATCACAGAGCTGAAACGGCGGGAGGAAGAGGCCGAGGCGGCTAGTCGGGCCAAGTCAGCGTTCCTCGCCACTATGAGCCACGAGATCCGCACCCCGATGAACTCCGTCGTCGGCATGACTAGCCTGCTACTCGACACGGAGCAGACGACGGAGCAACGCGAATTCACTGAGATCATCCGTAACAGCAGCGATGCTTTGCTAACTGTCATCAACGACATTCTCGATTTCTCTAAGATCGAGGCAGGCAGGTTGGAGTTCGAGCATCAGGGATTCGAACTGCGCGATTGCATCCAAGGCGCGCTAGATTCGCTGGCAACCAAGGCGGCGGAAAAGGGTCTGGAGCTCGCTTACGTCGTGCATCCGGAAACGCCCGAGGCCATCTTCGGCGACATGTCACGCATTCGTCAGGTGCTCGTAAATCTGCTCAACAACGCATTGAAATTCACGGAGACGGGTGAGGTAGTGCTGGCGGTGGGCGTCGATCCCGGGTCGGGCACACCACCGAGTTGCACGCTGCGCTTCAGCGTCACCGATTCGGGCGTCGGTATCCCGGCCGATCGCATGGATCGTCTGTTTCAAGCCTTCAGCCAAGTCGACGCCTCGATCTCTCGACGCCACGGGGGAACCGGTCTCGGGCTCGCCATCTGCAAACGCTTAAGTGAGCTCATGGGCGGCAGCATGTGGGCGGAAAGCGAGGAAGGTAAGGGCAGCGTGTTTTCTTTCACCATCAACGTCGAAGCCGTGGCCTCTTCCGAGTACGACTACCTGCATGAAATTCAGCCGCAACTGCGTATGAAACGCCTACTGGTGGTGGAAGACAACAACGTGAGTCGCAGTCTTCTCATCGAGCAAGCCCTGGCATGGGGGATGCAGCCCCGGGCCACTGCCTCCCCGCAGGAGGCCTTGGACTGGATTAGCCGCGGTGACCCCTTCGATCTCGCCATCGTAGACCGGCATATGCCAGAGATGGACGGCGTTGAACTGAGCTCGGCCATCCGCGAGCAGCGCGATGCAAAAGACTTACCGATCGTGTTGCTGACCTCACTCGGTGATCAAGAGCGTGACTTGACCGAGCTGGATTTCGCTGCGTTCTTGACCAAACCCATCAAACCGTCGCAGCTATTCGACGTCCTGGTCAATATCTCCGCCGGGAAACCGGTAATGACCCGGGTACGCGAGCAAGCAGCAGCGCCAACGTTCGATGAACACATGGGACGGGACTTTCCGCTGCGTATTTTGCTCACTGAAGACAATGCCAACAATCAAAAGCTCGCACTCTTGGTATTAAGTCGGCTCGGTTATCGTGCGGACGTGGCGGGCAACGGCATCGAAGCCCTCGATGCGTTGCAACGACAGGACTACGACGTGGTGCTGATGGACGTTCAGATGCCGGAAATGGATGGTCTCGAAGCGACCCGCCGCATCCGCCAGCGCTGGTCTGACGATCGGAAACCGTGGATCATCGCAATGACCGCGAATGCCATGCAGGGCGATCGGGAAATGTGTCTTGAAGCCGGAATGAACGATTACGTCACCAAACCGATTCGTATTGAACAAGTGGTGACGTCACTCAAACAAAGCTGGAGGTCACTCCGCGGGGAGACGATCGAGGACGTCGAGGATTCCGCCTCGATCGTGCTGCAGGGGATACCCGATTCGGTTGAGCCGGAGCCTAAATCGGACGAGAAGATCAATAATTCGGTCCTTGACCCGAGTGCCATCGCCCGCCTGGAACAATTGGCCGGCGATGATCAAGCGTTTCTCATTGAGTTCATCGATACGTTTTTAAAGGGTGTGCCCAAAATGCTAGGCGAGATGAAACAAAGCCTTGATGACGGAAATGCCGAGGGCCTGCGTCGTGCGGCACATACTTTCAAATCCAACACCGCGGCATTGGGAGCGGCTCGCCTGAGCGAGCTGTGTAAAGAGCTCGAGCACTTCGGGAAGAGCGGCGAATTGGATGACGCGCCGGACAAGGTTGCGCAGGTGCAACAGGAGCTGGAGCCCGTCAAATCAGCGCTCGCATCGATGCGCGAAAGTTACAGCAGCTGAGGCTGAAGGTACGAGTGTATGATTGACGGCAAGGGGCACATTCTCGTCGTTGACGATGATCCGTTGAACCGTTTGCAGCTCTTACAGGGGTTGAAGCAACAGGGTTACAGTACTGACCAGGCGGAAGACGGTGAGCAGGCCCTCCAATCGCTGGGTCAGGATAGCTTTGATCTGGTGATACTGGACATCCTTATGCCGAATCTGGACGGCTTTGAAGTATTGAGTCGCATGAAGGCCGATGGCGCGCTACGCGATATTCCGGTTGTGGTTATCTCCGCCTTGGATGAGATGGACAGTGTCGTGAAATGCATAGGCATGGGCGCCGAGGATTATCTGTCCAAACCTTTCGATCCCACCTTGCTGGAGGCGCGCGTCGGCGCGTGTCTCGAGAAAAAGCGCCTGCGAGAAACCGTCGTGAGACAGCTCGGCAAATACGTCCCCGAGAGCGTGGCGGCGTCGATCATTAGGGATCAGGGCATTCTGGAGCCGAAACGCACCACTGCGACCGTGCTGTTCTCCGATATCGAAAACTTCACGAGCATTGCAGAGAGCATGCCGCCCGAGCAGGTGTTCCAGATGCTCAACGAATACTTTCCAGCAATAGTCGAGCCGATCATCCAACATGGCGGTGTTGTTAACCAGTTCCAGGGTGACGCCCTGCTGGTGACGTTCAACGTCCCGGTCGAGGATCCGCAGCATGCGGACAACGCGGTCAAGGCCGCCTCGGCCATTCAGCAGATCGCGGCAGACAAGGCCTTTGGCGGGGTCCCACTAAAAACCCGGATCGGCATCAACACCGGTGAAGTCATTGCCGGCAACGTCGGTGCGGGTACGCGCCACAACTATACGGTCCACGGTGATGCAGTGAACTCGGCGGCGCGCCTCGAGCAACTGAACAAGGAGTATGGCACTTATACTCTCGTTTCGGACTCGACCGTGGAACTACTGGAAGGAACATACCCGCTGGAAGCGATCGGAGACGTGCCAATTCGTGGCAAACGCGAAGGCATGCGAATTTTCAAGCTCGCGGGCCAGTATGAATCCGTACCCAATCAGCGCAAGCACATTCGCGTTCCCTCAACGCAAGAGTAAAGATCATGACAAATCAAGCTAGCCACGTCCTAGTGGTGGATGATGACGAACTCGCGCGTATGGAAATCTCGCGGTGTGTCGAGCAACAGGGCTATAGCGTCAGTCTGGCAGAAGACGGCGCACAGGCGTTAGATATGCTCCGATCCCAAACATTCGGCCTGGTTCTGCTCGACCTTCTGATGCCGGGCGTGGATGGTTTCGAGGTGTTACGGCAAATGAAGGCGGACGCCACATTGCGGGAAGTCCCCGTGATAGTAATCACTGCAGTGGACGACCCGGAGAGTGCCGCGAAATGCGCCGAAATGGAGGTCATCGACCATTTGACCAAACCGGTTGATCCCAAGCTGCTTGCGGAGCGTGCCAATGCCATCTTGACGAAGGCAAGCTAGCAGTTTTTTGGAGGGCGGGCGATACGATGAAATTATCGTCGATGCGTTGGGGGGCAAAATACCACAAACCAAAGTAGACTAGAGAAACGGAGATCATGCCTAATCAAACGCGCCACATTCTGGTGGTCGATGACGACCTGCTCGCCCGCATGGAGGCGGCCCAATGCACCAAGCTGCAAGGCCACACGGTGACCATGGCGGAGGGTGGCGCACAGGCGTTAGAGTTGCTCCGGTCTCACGCATTCGACCTGGTGCTGCTTGATCTCATGATGCCGGACGTGGATGGTTTCGAGGTCTTGCGGCAAATGCAGGCGGACGAAAAACTGCGCGGCATTCCGGTGATTGTGGTGTCAGGTTCCGGCGGTGCCGAGAGTGTTGCGAGATGTATCAAAATGGGTGCAGCCGGTCATCTTTCCAAGCCGGTCGATCCCGAGCTGCTCGCGGCTCAGGTGAGCGCCAGTCTGACCGCGAGAAACGCGTAGGGTGAACCTCGTTCGGCGCCCATCCCCCAAAAACCCAATCATTACCCAAACACCCCAGCGAAATTATTGGCGGAGAGGGAGGGATTCGAACCCCCGGACCCTTACGGGTCAACGGTTTTCAAGTGCGAATACTATCCTCTCCGCGAATCCCGTCTTGTACCCCCTTGTGCCGCAAGGTACTGAAATTCGTA
>JAZFQE010000006.1:0-2437 GCA_036444955.1 Gemmatimonadales bacterium | reverse complement strand
GCAGCGATTCGGCGCAGTCGGCGAGCACGGGAGAATCGCCGTTCTCGAGCGACTCATTCAGACTATGAAGAATGAGTGCACTCGGCTCCTCGTGGTCCCGCTCGAGCAAGTGGCTATGTCGAGAGAGATCGAACTGTTTTTCGACTGGTACAACCATCACCGCCCTCACACAACGTTGAACGTCTCCACGCCCAACGAGATCTATCACGATCTGCCGGCCGCGTGCCAGCAGCCCCGGTTCGAGCCGCGCCCGCGGTGGCCAAGCACGTCAACGTGCGCCTCACCCCGAGCACCGAAGAGCTCGGCAACCCACGTGCACGTCCACCTCGAGTTTCTCCACGGAAGGAAGCACCTCCCGGTCCTCACGCTGAAGCACGCGGCGTAGATACTTCTCAACAGCATCCTTTCACGTGTCTTGCGGCGCCCAGGATATGTCCGTCCTGTGATAGTCGCTTGGCATCTACCTAGAACTCCCATCGATTGTTCACAATCGGACTTCGACGCCGCTCTCGCGTCCAACTCTGGGCCGGATGGGCATTCCAGTTTCGATGGCCCACCGCACCTGATCGGTAGCTCAGTAGGCGATCACAGCTATTCCCCGTACTTGCGCTTGAGTTCAGCAAGAATGTCCTGGCGGAGCTTCTTCGTCTCCTCCTCGACTTTCTTGAGTCTTGAGACGTTACCTCGTGCTAGCGACTCCAACATCACACTCTGCTGAAGGTGCATTCGAATGAAACCCGGAGCCTTCTCGCGAGTCAGAAGGTCGCCAGCGATCAAGACTCCAACGATCGTTTTCTTGTCTTCCGAGGTGGAGACACCACTAACACTCAGATCGCGCCAGAATGCGTCATTATTTGAAGGCGTTCGACCTTTGAAGATCCAATACTCGACCATTAGTCCCTTACGGGCCAGGGTGCGGCTTTCTGGACCCAAATTCTTGCAATAATCTCGCATTCCCTCGTCGCGGGACACAATCCTCAAGGTGTTCTGGTTGGGATTTCTGTATAGGAGCGCTGTCATAACCTTCGCGTAATGCTCTGTTCGCAGCAGGGTGAGAACCTCCTTGGCCTTGATAGGAAACGCCTTGCCGTAAGCGGCCCGGCTCCATTGACCCAGGTCAAAGGATTCGGGGCCACCGGTAGCAAGGGAACCAAGAATTGAGTTCTTCTTCTTGGCGTCACCACGCTGGAATGCCTTGATGCAATCCTGGAGTGCCTTTTCTCCTTTGACTTTCTTCGTGCTCCTGGGCTTGGGCACTCCACCAGCCGACAAAGCCCACTCCCTTAAATTGAAATTCGCTGGCGACTTTTCGGTGAGGCGCAGCAGGCATGTCTTGATGTGGGCTTCGTTGTTTTCTGATAAGGCTTCCAGGTATTTGGTCAGTAGCGTGGCGGGACCGGACTCGAGTCCTAGGGCCTTCTCGATTTCCGGCTCAATGCTGTAGGGACCTCCGACATAGGCGATTTTGCCGTCTTTATCGATGAGGAAAGTCGTCGGCCAGCTGCGTACCCCATAGGCACTAACGCATTTCTTCTCGGTGTCGGAGGCGACGGGCATGGTGTAGGAGTGCTTATCAAGAAAGGGTTTCAGAGTGGCTGTATCCTCGTAGGAGAGAGCTACAACGATTAGACCACGGTCCTTGAAACGGTCGTGAAGCAACTGCACCTTGGGCATCGCCCGAACGCAGGGGGGGCACCAGGTTCCCCAGAAATCGAGAAGGACCACTTTATCTCTGAGGGCGGGACCGCCGCCAGTGGTCTCGCCCTCAGGCACATTAAGCCACGCGGCTACTCGGATGGGAGGAGCGGGATCGCCCACCTTCAGGGAACTGCTCTGAGCGAGGATAGGAGGGCCGCTCAGCACCAACAAGAGACCGGCGAGGTATCCCACCCCAGTGTATCTGCGCGTCATGATCGGCCCCCCTCGATTCTGGCTGAAGTGGCAATGATGGGCAGCCTCTTGTTCAAGCGGCGGACGTAGAGCCCGAGTCCGATGAAGTACCCGACTGCGAGGAAACTATACCAGTAAGGAAAGACTCGCAGGGCATCGTGGCTCCCAGCAAATAACATGTACGCGTGAAAAACTACGGATCCATCGAGATGGAAGATCAGCAACCCGTAGCCGACTTTGTCCCACAGATTCTCGAAGGGTACGCGGTTGGCAAAAACGATGAGTCCCACACCGGCATACCCTCCGATGACGACGACGACCCAATCGACTTCCGTGGGCATCTGTTCGATCGGAAAGTCATAAATGAGCCGAAGGATATGGATGATGGTTCCACCGACGTATGGCAGCAGGGCGACACGAGCAAAGGTCTTGTAGTAGAACGAATTCACTGGGAACGGCACTCGACTCAGCGTCGGCCTCGGCTCACTCGGTACGCCATTTAACCTTCGCCCGGCTGCGGTAAGGCGCGGCTTGAGCTCGCCATCTG
>JAZFQE010000005.1:0-2191 GCA_036444955.1 Gemmatimonadales bacterium | reverse complement strand
GTGTGTTGGCACATAGATTTGTTGCTATGGCGGCTGCGGCTATTGAATAGCGCGACCGGCTGCTCATGGCCGTTCTTTACATTTAGAGGGTGCTGATGGGCGTCCGCTTACTCGGGCGGTGCTGACCTAGCCGCTCGCTGGGTGCTTCGGCAAGAATGTGCCCATAGCCGACAGATCCTACTCCACAAGCTCACTTTAGTTCAGGTGTCTTGAGCGACGGTGTCTAGTTGAACGTCCTGCCAGGATTCAGCACTGAAGGTTGACCACATCTTGTTGAATGGGATACGTGGGTTCTCGGGGTCGTTGAGTTTTTGGTCAATGAGACTTCGGACTTTTGGCATAAAAGCCTGCTTTCCTGATTCTCCATCCCACCAGGCTCGGATACTGAGAACGCGAGATTTATGTGGCTGCTATTACTTGCATTGCGGGTTATCTCTCCCATATCAAGCTTTATACGAGATAATAGTTAAACCCACGTGGCAAGGATGTAACACATGCGCCGACGAAGTTTAGGGATTGTCATTCTGATCGCGTTTCCGATTGTTATAGCGGCCTGTTCAGAGTCCAACGACACATCTGACACTGTGGGTCGGGATAGGAGCGCAGAAGAGTCACCTTACCTTTTCCTCTTTGCAGGTGATGAGGACGAGGCCGATAGTGATTTTCTCGCCGTCATAGATCTGCGGCCTGACAGCGCTGACTTCGGTAAGGCGATCGCAACAACACCGATTGGTATGAAGGCCTCGATGCCGCACCACATGGAGTATGAGATGCCTCCAGAGGGCGAGTTCCTCTTCATGAACGCCCATCATCATGAGATGAGCATTCTCGTTGACGTTTCAAATCCACGCGCACCGCGTGTGGCGAAGACCTTCGATCCACCGGCGCCACTGCGTTACCCTCACGACTATTCGCGGACGCCAGCAGGCACACGTCTTGTCGGGTTTCTGCGCAGTGAAGGCCCGAGCCCAGACCCCACCGAGACCATCACGCCGGGGAACCACGGCGGTTTCGCCGAATACACTGCCGATGGCGAATTGCTGCGCGCGATTTCGGCTGGCACGGAGAGTCCAGCCAAGCCAATCCGGCCGTACGCGTTCGCGTTCCTCCCAGACATCGACAGACTCGTGGTGACGAGTGCACCGATGATGGAGTATTCGTGGGCAGACGTCGTGCAGATCTATAGGTATTCAGACTTCGCGCTCCTCGAAACGATCAACCTGCCGCCAGGACGCCTAGCGGACGGGCGAGAGATTGAAGGATCGCAAAGAGCAGGTTTCGGTCCGCGCGTTCTTCCGGACGGATCGGTATTCTTCAATTCATACGGTTGCGCTTTTTACCGACTGAGCGACATTGACAGCGACAACCCGGTGCTCGACACGGTCTTTACGCTGGAGACCCTGGCCGCGCCTGATGGACATATCCGCGGTTCCTGCGGCATTCCGATCCTCTTCGGAAACTATTGGTTGATGCCAGTGGGCCAACTGCATGCTGTCATCGTGCTCGACATTGCCAACCCCGGAAGCCCGCGTGAGGTGTTCCGCCTACCTACCCCCGAGACCTTTAATCCCCACTGGCTCGCCCGCGACCCGCGATCGAACCGACTCGTGCTCGGCGCTGAACTTGGCGGCGAGGAGGGCTTCTATCTCCTGCGATTCGACGCACGGGCCGGACGACTGTCTTTCGATCCGTCATTTAGGAACGATGGCCAAACCGGCTATCTGAGTCTGAAGGATCAGTCTTGGCCGCATGGACCGAGCGGCCCGGCGTGGGGGCACGCAGCGCTCTTCTTGCCGCAATAGATGGTTCAAGAATCAACGGTGAGATGGCAAACAATCACGTAGAGAGCGAACACGAGACAGGTAAACTAACTCTGATACGCTGGACCGTGTCGCTCACGTGGATCGTTAGATTCCAGTACACCGATACCGGCTATTGCTCAAAAAAGTTAACTCCCACTTCTGGTTGGTTGGACCGGTTCTGGCCGTTAGTGTCGATTCAGGCTCACAGTTGAGCGTCAGCTAAGCGAACCGTTGCTGACAAAACCGCTAGAACCGGTCAAACGTCGCTTTGTGCCCACAAGAGACACTCGCCAACCCTGAATGTAGGCGTGTAGACTCAGGCGATCAGTCTAATGGAACTGATGTCCGATAGACCTTCGCTTGCGTAGAAGCGCCGATCAGCGGGATAG
>JAZFQE010000004.1:0-8168 GCA_036444955.1 Gemmatimonadales bacterium | reverse complement strand
CCATCTCCTTCTCGTCATAGTAGTCCAGCTTGTGGAGCGGCATCACCACGCTCGACAGGATGTTGAGCACATGGCCGTCGATGCGCTTGTAAAAGCGCGTACCCAGCACCGCAGCGGTCGTGGTGCCCGAATCGTAATCGCTCCGTGCGATCTTGACGACCAGCGCATCGCACCGCAGGCCTATGTTGCGCGCCTTCTGTATCAGGTCTATTGCACTCTCCCGATCGGAGCTGGCGAAGACATCTGAGGTGTGTGCGCAAGTTGATTCAACACCGTTTCTTATTTCTTTCAGTTCACTCACAATTTCGTCGTCGGGCAGAGCACCGGGATAGAAATCTTTTACCTCCGCCAGGTTCTTTGCATAGTCTCCGATTCGCTCGACGTCCTTAACGAGACTCATCAAGAAGAGGCAGAATGGCAGGTCGGCTGAGTGGCGCTGGAGCGCGAGGTGCGCAACCACCTGTTTTCTGATCTTGCGCTCGAGCTTGTTCACCTTGACGTCCCGCTCGTACACGGTCGTGCGGTCTTCTGGTTTCGAGTCGCTGGAGAAGTAGATCTCCCCCGCTGCCAGCGTCATTTCCTCAGCGATGGACAGCATCTTCGCGAAGTTGTCGCCCATAGACTTGAGCGGGTTGTCTGCCCGAAAAATTGAGACTAATTCTCTCAGCATGCGTGCATTCCTACCTCTCTGCGTACCTAAAGCACTCTATTCAAAAACGCAAGTATGGCCGGCACACCGTAAAAGAGGAGCATTACGTATAGCACAGCCCATTTGCGAGATTCAACCGCCACCAGTGCGAGCCGCCTAGCCAGAATGAGCGGAATTTCCCGGATCCGCGGGAACGGCAGGATCGCGAGCGTGCCGATCAGATTGAACAGCAAGTGCACCAGCGCGATGATTAGCCCGGCGTTTGCGTTCTCGCCCGATACCGCCATCGTTGCCAGAAGCGCAGTAACGGTGGTTCCTATGTTTGCGCCGACGGTGATAGGAAATGCCTGCCGCAGCGTGATCACGCCGGCGCCACCGAGCGGTACGAGGAGCGATGTCGTTATGGAGCTCGATTGTACGGCAACCGTGGCTATCATCCCGATAACTACGCCGAGTGCGACGCCGCTGCCCAAAGCCTTGGTGATGTATACCTCCACCTTCGTCTGAACGAGCGACCTCAGCACCCTCACAACGAGTAGCAGTGCGGTTACAATCAACACGCCGCTCACGAGGATCAAGAGAACCGCCTGCGCTCGCTCGGATTGCGTAAGCAGGTGGATCAGCCCTTTGACCGGCTTGAGGGCGAATTCGAGCGAATTCTTTAACGGGCTCTCGTACTCGATACCTCCGACGCCACGAAGCGAGGTGGCCAGGTAGGTCGCCGTTTTTGTGAGGAACCCAGTGGCGAGTTCCAGAGGCAACAGCACTGCCACCGTCATGAAGTTGAAGAAATCGTGGCAGGTGGCGATCGAGAACGCTCTGACGAACTCATCTCTGCGCCCCATGTGGGCCAGCGACACGATTGTATTGGTCACCGTAGTGCCGATGTTGGCACCCATGATCATCGGTACTGCGTTGGCTATGGGAAGCGGATTATCGGGGGCTGCAACTAACCCGACGATGAGTGATGTTGTGACCGACGAGCTTTGCATCAGGGTCGTTGCCAGGATTCCCACCATCAGTCCGATAAGCGGGTTGCTGGTGCTGGTGAAGAACACGTCCAACACCTCTGACCCGAGACTCTTGAACCCGTCTCCGAGACCCTTGATACCCGTAAGGAAGATGTACAGGAAAACCAACACTGCCGCGGCCTTGAGGAGGGCGGCACCCACACCGCCGGCGGGTTGCTCGGCGGACGGCGGCTTCAACTTTACCGGGTCACCCATGTACGAATGAGTTAGGCTCTACCTGCCGGAAATGGTTGGGTGTACTGAGGCCGCAGAATTATCTATCGAGCACGTTTTTTCTGCAAGCCCGGTCGGCTGCGTTTAGACTGAACCGTCACCTATCAGAGCAGCCTCCACGCCTACGTTTGAGAATGAGATATTTCTCCCGAGCACCTTAGCGGGAAACGGAGCTGCATACCGGCTTTTGGCTATTTCCGCCAGATAGTCTGCAATCGCGCGTTCGCAACCTACCGGAGCTCCCGACACTAGAATGTCAATCACCCGGTCAAGGTTGGTGAGCATAGCAATGTCGCGGTTCTTTCCAGCTTTAGCACCTAACTTCACCGCGGTTCTCGTGAGCCGAATTACGGTGGCGCTTCGTGTGGGATGGTAAGCGTCTGCGATACGGTCCCTGAGGATGCGTTGGAGGCCTTTCAACCATTCTACATTCGGATTCCAATTGGAAGCCGACCCTTCTATTAGCTGCAGTGCGTAGCGGTAGACGGTCTGGGGTTCCATTTCAGGTCTGTGGGACGGTTCAGTTAACAGCACCAGTTCCCTCGCGATGCCCGAGCTCAGGGACCACCGTACGGCGAAGAGTGCTGCGCTGGGGCCCTTGACGATGGAGTAGATCGGCGGTTTGGGATTAGGATTGCACTCCCCAAGAGCTGCAATCTTCTCCCTCAGCTCTTGTGTGTGGTTGAACTGGGTCGCGCTGCCCACTCGACTGGCTGACGCGGCTCCGGTTGACAACTGACTGCTGGCCTTTGCCGAGATGCGTCTGACTAGTAGGAGACGTCGTTCCAAGGACGGTGGCGGCACGAACCAATGAACCTGAACCTTACGATGGCTCGAGCCGAGCCGCGCAATGCGGCCGATACGCTGCTCCAAACGCACGGCGGTCCACGGTAGATCGAAATTCACAACCGCGTCGGCGTCTTGCAAATCCAGGCCCTCGCTGACTAGATCGGTAGCGATCAGCGTATCGATTTTTTCTGCGGGATTAGGTCCCGTTGCTCGCCTCGAGCGGGGGGAAAAGAGATTTAGTACTGATTCCAATCCGAGTGGCCCCGAAGCAACCCTCGCTCCCGCACCTGTAGCGACAGCACATCTCGTCCACCCTAGAGAGCTTGCAATGAGAAAGGCAGTCGCTACAGAGTTGCAGAACACGAGAGTTCTCCCATCGGAGCGCTGCGCAAGGAGTGATTTCAAGTGCGAGAGCTTCGGACTCTCCGTTTCGCGTGTGTGGGACAAGAGCATTCTCAAGCGAGTTAACTCTTCATCGAGCTGCCTGATCTCGAGCTGCTTAGATGGATGGCTGCCGAGCTCAAACAGGAAGTCAAGTTGAAAGAGGTCTTCAACCGAGAACAGTGAGCGGGAGTTTGACCGTGTGAGCGCTTTTCCGTTCTTTGCTGCTTCAATGGCGTTGAGTAGGTAGGCTTCGTGCCGCCGCACCGTTTCCATGAGGGCGGCACGAGAGGATGCCAATCGGTAGAAGAGATGTAGTCTCAGCAGGACGGCTGCGTCAGATCGTCCGAAGTTGGGAAACTCCAAACTGTCGATCAGGCGGATTATGCCAGGAAGTCGTGCATCTGGAACGGAAGGGGGGTCTATCAGCGGAGAGTTCAGGCTCGTTGGTATCAGGCCTTTCAGTCTCGGGACCATCCGGGAAGTGCGCGCCACAATCAGTGGTGTACTCGCCTTCGCCAGTTCGGTGAGCCTATTCTCGCGCACTGCCTTGTCGAGTCCATCGACTCCGCAAATAGCGAGCGAGTGATCTGCCAAGAAAAGACGCAGGAGATTCACCAAATCTCTTGCACCGTTGACGACAGGGGTTGCCGTTACCATTAGCAGATGAGCCGAGCCTATGTCGCGTGCAAGGCGGTCGTAGCGTTTCGTTATATCATTGCGGAAACGATGCGCCTCATCGACGATGATTAGATCGGAAGTTCTGATCGTCTGATTTCTGCTGAGTGACTCGTGAGACAAAACTTCGAGTTGGACAGCAACTCGCTCCGCGGCCTTTTTCCACTGTGGAACCAGAGCGGCCGGGACAACGGACGTGATCCGTTTGTAGCGTGTCGCGACGGCTAATGAGACGTATGTCTTTCCTAATCCGACAGAATCCGCGAGCAGCGCGCCGCCAAAGACCTCAAGGCTGCTCGCAATTCTCTTAGCTGCGTCATGCTGATGCGGCATCAACCAATCCGGCGTAGACCACTTCTCTGCGTTGCAGCCCCGGGCGGCACTGGCGAGGACGCCGACGACATCGGTGATGCTGCTTCGCGCTCCCAAGCCAATGAAGAGGCTCAGTGGCTCCCGGACGGTTTCCAGCGACCTAGCTTCGATCGTTGGCGATTTGGCGGAGTGTGTCCTGCGTCGAGCGTGGAAGATCGAGGACTTTGGCCACCGTTTCGTCGATTTTATCTCGGTCGGCATTACCTTGATGTGCCTGTTTACTGATTGACGCCAGTAATTCAAGCGAGCTTCGTGTGGTGGGTAGTGGGATTTGTTGCGCGACCCTTGCATTGAGCCGCCGGTATCCTCCACGTGCTTCATCGGCCGTGACTCTGACCAACGCGGAGGTCCATGTAGTGTTGATGACACACGCAATAGCGTGGACTACCGTTGCGTCACGGTGGCCGGCGGCGTAGCAGGTGTTGAGAGGAATCGGCGTTGCATGAGAATTCTCCAGAACAACTGCGCGCGGAACTCTGGATATGTCTGACCAGACGGCGAGAGCCGGCTCCAGCGCTATTCGCGTTCGGAACAAAATCCAGGCTGGTCCGCCGGTGTAGTCGACGCGCTGGCACAGCTCAGAGTAATGGCTCTCAATATGCCGCGAGGCGAGTGGAGGCAGGCGCCCGAGTAACTGGCCCGTTTCATCGTACCCCCACATGATGACGCGCCGGCTCGTATGCTGAAACGCCGAAATGTCGCGTCCTCGGAGAGCAGAACGCAGGACGGAGTTTTCCACGGTCAGTCTGTCATCTCCGAACCGGACTACGCTTGTGTCGGCTGACCGAAGCTCAACCGTTCCTACGAGGATTCGATCAGCCCCTGTCTTGATGCCGATGGATGGCTTTGTGAATTCGCAAAGCGGTGCCCCGCTGTGCTGGAATTTGTCAATAGCCCTCTTTCCGGCAGCGTCGAGAAGTATCCATGGGCCGTCGCTCGAGAGACGCGACTGCCTTATCGATTTCTTGCGATTAAACCCACAGTAGACAATGCTGCTTTTCGTGGGCCTTGTTTTCTTTGCAACGAGGGCCAGCGGATATGTGGTGGCGCCAAACGAAGAGGCTTCAGTGCCGGGAACGCGGTGCAAGTATTGAATCTCTGTCTCTCGCACGATGTGACTCCTGGCAACCCGCGCGTAATTGGCGGTTGTGACCTTACTAGGTATCAGCATTCCAATCGCCCCGCCCGGAGCTGCTAGTTCAAAGGCGCGTTGAAGAAAGGCCACTGACAGATCGGGTTGGTGTGCATAGCCGCTGGTGCCGTGGGTCCGCCACCAGGAAAATCTCTGCTGAAGAAGGGAACGCCGGGCGGGGCTCAACCGTTCTGCTCTAACCCACGGTGGATTTCCAACGACAACGTCAAATCCCCCATTGCTCATTGTTTCAGGCGAGTGTACCTCAAATGAAAAAAAGGGCAGCTGGCCGCGCTCAACTGAACCCAGTGACTCAGCCAGCTCGCGGCGTTTCTCCAGAAGCCAGCGATAGGTTTCCCGTTGTGCGGATGTTAGGCCGGACCTCCTGCCGAAAAGATTCTTACCAGTTGAAACGTTTTCCAACTCAGTTAACGCGTGCTCGATGCGGCCGGCAGCCCCGTTAAGCAGTTCTCGGGCTAAGCTGCATTCTGTTCTTCGAAGTTGCGTGAGTGCCGCCTTCCGATCGTTACCGCGCGCATCGAAAAGGAGTACCCGACACCGCTGTATCTCAGCGAACGATCTTGTGGTGTTGGAGTTCCGCCAATAGCCGTGGGCGCTGGCAGACCCAAGGGGATCCATCAGGGTGTCTCCCTGGCGGAGAATACCGTTCAGATTCGGTAGTGGCTCAACTCTCTTGATATCGATCTGAGGGTCATCGGCGACGATGGCTAGCCATAGTCTGAGCTCCGCCAGTCGCACCGCGATCGGATCGATGTCGACGCCTAGGAGGTTTTCGCGTAGTACTCGGCGCCGTATTTGCGATAGGCTGTCCGGCCTCTTACTTAGCGACAGCGAGAGATTGATTTGAGTCAGACTCTTGAGGGCACCAAGTAGAAAGGCACCGGACCCGACGGCCGGATCGAGTAATCTGAGCTCGCTGATCGCTTTTTGTGCTGCCCGAGCGCTGGGTAAGTCGAGAGACTCGCCGGCGACGACTTGCTGAGCAGCGCAACTGCTGAGGCCGTTCTTACCGATCAAGAAGGCTTCGATCGTGGCATCTACTAGCCGCTTTACGATGATCTCGGGCGTATAAAAGGTGCCTGTCGACAGTCGCTCCTTTTGGCCGAGGCGCTCGAAGATGCGACCAAGCATATCGGGCGCAATGGCGTCAACTTCGGAAGCCTCGCGCACGCAGAATCGGAAGCGTTCAAACAGCTCGTCGAACGCATCCCGCCAGAGCTCGTTCGTGAATGTGACGCGCGCCCAGCGTCGCTCAAGTGCGTGCGGCTCGAAGAGACCACCGTTCAGATAGGGAATTGTGCCGAGATTCGGTATGTGTGCCCTCTCTTCGAGCGGCTTGTTCAGCGTTCCAAAGAAAAGGGGTCTGAGAGCGTGACGGTGAAACGACTTCCGTTGAATCAGGGTTTTGTCGAACAACGTCCGTAAGTAGTCCTGTTGCTCGTTGAGCCAGCCCTTGGCCTGCACGAAATAGAGGAACAGGAGCCGCGTGAGAGCCAACAACGCTAGGATTCTTCTGTCGTCTTCCGGCATCGTTGAATCACACTCTGCTACCATTCGTTCGAAGATCCTGCGGAATGCGTGAAAGAACCGGTCGCCCGCCGGCTCGCTGTCCAGGACCTCCGCAACTCGCAGCGAGTGTGCTAGTGCGGTCGTGTTTCCGGCGGGCCTGAGCAGCTGCAGCTGGTTGAGCGCGTAGGTGGTAGGGGCTTCCAGTGAGAGCGACAGGGTACGCGTTATGCCAGGCACGCCGATACGTGGTGCGGTCAGAGCAATAGTCTGACTGCTCAGTCCGACGGCCAGAGCGCGTTCTCCCAGCGACTGAGACTTTCGCGCTATCTGCCTGGCCGCCTCGACAGAGGTGTCGGCCTCCATGCAAAGTACCTTGAAGCCGCGCCATGAAGCGACGACTGATAGCTTGTGGCTCAGTTCGTGATGGAGTTGCCGGTAGCCGAGCGCGGCGAAAAGGTTAGATACGCCGCCTGCGCCCTCGACTCGTTGAAGTAGTTCGATGATGGTCGCGTTGGGTGACACGCGACCATGGTAGGGTCAGATGAAGGGTCTTATGGCATCAGAATCTTGCGGGAAGGGGCAAAGGGTTGCGTCGCGGTCGCGCTAGATTTCCACCAGTTTCTTCGCCCGCTCCCGATCCATCAACCCAACCGAATCCGGTGGCCAGTTCCCGACGTCAATCTTCCTCTGTATGTACCCGCGCTCCCGGTTCGCACTGGTTTGCTGATCCTTGGTCAACAGGTCCCGCTTGCAGGCGTCATTGAATTCCTTCTCGTCAAGCCAAACGGAGTTTCCCGAACTCGAGATCCAATGATCGAGAAACAGGTCCGTGCAGAACCAGTTATTGCCATCCCGCTCAACCGGGGTGCACAAATTTGTATACCAACCGGTTGGTGTTGCGTCGGAGAGATAAAACCTCCCGACGTCGTGCCAGGCTCCGGGGAATACGTACCAGAGAATTGATCCTCCGGTGTCAATGGCGGGCTCTCCTTCGATCGTGAGACGAGAACCTTCGTACTTGGGCATGTAGAGGACGAGTACTGACGCGGACTCGTGCACCAGCCACTGATTGTAGATCTCTACCTCTTTGCCCGGACGTGTGTACTCGTACCGGATTAGCTGAGCGATCTTGCTACTCCTCGCACCTGCCACCGAGGTGCTGCGTCAAGAACCTTTCCGCCGCGCCGTAGAACTTCAGCCGATTTGCAGGCTTCGCAAACCCGTGACCCTCGTCCGGAAAGAGCAGGTACTCGTGATCAATACCTTTTTTCTTCATCGCTTCCACGATCTGCTCGGACTCTGCTTGTTTCACTCTCGGATCGTTAGCGCCCTGGCCTATTAGCACAGGGATCTCGATGCGGTCAACGTGAAATAACGGTGAACGCGACTTCAA
>JAZFQE010000003.1:0-8392 GCA_036444955.1 Gemmatimonadales bacterium | reverse complement strand
GCTCCCAAGCTATGAACGCCCCGCCAGCCAGTACAACGAGTACGTCCGCTATATTCACGCCTGCTCGTAGTACTCGATACCCAAATGCGTAATCTGATCTTCACCCATCAACCACCGAAGCGTGTTCTTCAATTTCGTCTGCTGGATGAACAGATCATGTTCCGGGGTGAGATCGGGGGCCGCCATCGGGCTCTTGAAGTAAAACGAGAGCCACTCCTGAATGCCCACGAAACCCGCCCGCTGGGACAGATCCAGAAAGAGTGCGAGGTCATGAACGAGAGGGGCTGCAAGGATTGAATCTCGGCAGAGAAAATCAATCTTTATCTGCATCGGATAACCCAGCCAGCCGAAGATATCAATGTTGTCCCAACCCTCCTTGTTATCACCGCGCGGCGGGTAGTAATTGATCCGCACCTTGTGATAAACATTCCCATATAGATCCGGATATACCGACGGTTGCAAGATATGGTCGAGCACTCCAAGCTTGGATTCCTCTTTCGTCTTGAACGACTCGGGGTCGTCGAGCACTTCGCCATCCCTGTTGCCGAGGATGTTGGTCGAGTACCACCCAGCCAGGCCCAACATCCTCGCCTTCAGCATCGGTGATATAACCGTCTTGAACATTGTCTGGCCCGTCTTGAAGTCCTTGCCGCAGATCGGTACGCTCTGCTTCCGCGACAGTTCGAGCATGGCCGGTATGTCAACGCACAGATTCGGAGCACCGTTCGCGAACGGCACGCCCTCCATGAGGCTGGCCCAGGCGTAGAGCATCGACGGGGCAATAGCAGGATCGTCGTCGTCCATCGCTCTCTCAAACGCATCAAGCGACTGATGCGCCGACCCCGGCTCTATGAACACTTCCGTTGAGGCACACCATACGATCACCAACCTCGAACAGTTTTTCTCCTTCTTGAAGCGACGGATGTCCTCGCGCAGCTGCTCCGCCAGTTCTCGCTTCGTATTCCCCGGCTTGACGTTCGATCCGTCCAACCGCTTCACGTATTCTCTATCAAACACGGCCGGCATCGGCTTGATCGACTTCAGAAAATCCGCGATGGGATCCAGGTGGCGACCGTCGAGAACTCCGGAAACCAGGCACGACTGGTAGGCATCATCCGGAATCGGATCCCACGCGCCAAACACGAGGTCGTCCAGCGAAGCCAGCGGCACAAGGTCGCGCACGGTTGGGTTGCGCCCCTCCGTTCTCCTCCCCAACCTGATGGTAGCGAACTCCGCCAGAGAACCGACCGGCTTGCCACCTTCCTTCCTCACATTCTCGATGCCGGCCACGTAGGTCGTTGCAACCGCTCCGAGACCTACGAGCAACACACCCAGATTTCCTTCGGCCGACTCTATGTTCCGCTTGTTCTCGCCTTTCACTACCATTCCCTTCCTTTAGGATCCCTTACTAGTGCGGGCTCCGGCTCCCTGCTCTCACGGACGGTTTCAGTGATCGGTTCCTGCCGGGTAATCTTATGAACGTGTCGGATCCGCTGCACCACTGTGATGATCGACAGCAGCGCGAGCACCGATACGATCCCGAGCAGCAAGAAACCACCCGGTCCTTCCGCGAAAAACAGAGTCGGAGCCCCTAAGCCGATTATGCGCTCGGCACGCTGAAAGACGCCCACCCTGCACTCCAGCCCCACTGCCTCGGCTCTGGCGCGTGCGTACGACACAATGAGACCGAAAGCCAACGCGAGAAACGCCGCAGCCACCCCGAGCACAACCCACGGCTCAGCCAGACCACCCCGGAGAAAGAAGACTGCGATCCCCAGAAACAGTCCCGTCTCCGCAATCCGGTCGAGTGTCGAATCGTAGAACGCACCAAAAGTGGATATTTTCCCGCCGCCGCGAGCCACTCGCCCGTCGAGCATGTCGAAGACACCACTCAGCAGCAGCAGCAGCCCACCAGCCCGAACTTGCCCAAGTCCGAACGCCGCACCCGACCCGACAGCCACAACGGTTCCGAGAGTAGTGAGCAGATTTGGATGCGCCCCACTACCAATAAGGCGGTCGACAATAGGGTCGAGCAGGGACTCGAACACCCTCCGCACCGGGGGCGGTATTATGGTCATCGGTTACTCGGGACGCAATTTGAGCTGCTAAGGATAACGCCGCGATGGAATGGCTGCAATGCGAGCTGAATTGCCCAACTCATTCGGGATAAATGAGATACGGGGAGACCCTCCGGCTGAAGTCCCGCAACCCTTCCGGCCAGGAAGAAACGATCCGTTGCCAGCCACTTGCTTCGGCCAGCAGTACACGAAGCGAGTCGGAACCGTAGCGTGCGTCGAGCCGAGAGTTCTGGATACTGAACTCGGGATGAAGCGTAGATACCGCGTCGAAAAGTCGTACTGCGAGCTCCGTTGGATCGTGGTTGCCCCTGTCAGTAACCTGCAACCGAATGCCCCTGACGGTAGCGCCATCGTACTTGCCATCCCCAGGACCCCGCGGAACAAAAACTGTATCGCTTAGCGCAACTCCTTTTACACCTCCAAGATGCGCGATTACTGCACGCGCATCGAGCCACGGAGCGCCCAAGAGCTGAAAGGCCATCTCTGTACCTCGCCCGACTGACAGATTGGTCGCTTCAAAGAGAACGAGGCCCGGATAGTGCGTGGCGCTCTCGAGATCCGGCATGTTGGGCGAGGGACGTACCCACGGCAGATCCAACTGGTCAAACCACATGCTTCTCCGCCAATTGTCCACTGGAACCACCCTCAGATCAGCTCCGATCCCAAGCGACTCGTTGGCGTAGGCCGTCATCTCTCCCATCGTCATCCCATGCCGGAGCGGCAGGTCGAGCATGCCAACGAACGATGAGTACTCGGACTGCAGCACCGGACCTTGGATCACACCTCCAATCGGATTGGGCCGGTCGAGAACCACAATTGTGACACCGTTCTCCGCAGCTGACCGCGTGGCCAACACAGCCGTAGTGGTGTAGGTATAGGTCCGCGCACCGATGTCCGGCAGGTCCACCAGTAACACGTCGATACCTGCGAGCATTGCGGGTGTCGGCGCTCGAGTGTCACCGTACAAACTGTAGATCGGAAGACCGGTAGCAGAATCTAGCGAGTGATCGATTCCTTCCACGTCCAGATTGGCCATGAAAGCATGCTCCGGACTGAAAATCGCTCTCAGGCTAACTCCAGCGTCGAGCAGCAGATCTATGTCACTTCTTCCCTTGCTGTCTATTCCCGTTCGATTGGTGAGGATCGCTACGTCGGCACCGGAGACAAGATGTATCGAATCCTGGAGCAACACCTCGATGCCGGGTCGAATGTTGGGTAACTTACCCGCCGTGCCGCTGCACCCGGCTACCAACAACAGGATTCCCAGGGGTTTAGTCAATTGCGTCGCCATTATGTAGTACTGTATTCGATTCTACTGGCCGGGTGTTCCTCATCCGGCACAGTCGTGCCCTCCATAGTACCCACTCCCGTCGCTGTGACGCCCAAACTCAGCATACCAGGTCCTGTCACCACGCCCGATTTGGATTCGCTCATCAGCACATTAACGCTCGAGCAAAAGATCGGCCAACTCATAATGCCGTGGCTCTCCGGAGCGTACGCATCGTTCGATTCGGAGGCGCTTGAGAGAGCCCAACAATGGATTGACTCTTTCGAAATCGGCGGAATAATCGTATCCGTCGGGTCACCTCTCGACGTCGGCTCCAAACTAAACCGGCTCCAGACTCTTTCTCATCTACCGCTGCTCATAGCAGCCGACCTCGAATGGGGTGCCGGTATGCGACTGATCGGAGGGACGGCATTTCCCATGTCCATGGCGTTGGGGGCAACCGACAGTGAGCTAGATGCTTATCAGATGGGTAGGGTGACTGCACTGGAAGCACGTGCCGTTGGAATACATCTCACCTTCTCACCGGTTGCAGATCTAAACAGCAATCCCGAAAATCCTATAATCAACACCAGATCGCTCGGCGAAGATCCTGCCGCCGTTTCCCGACTCATTCGCGCGTACATCCAAGGTGCGAGCGATCATGGACTCTATATAACTGCAAAACATTTTCCCGGTCATGGTGACACCGGCACGGACTCGCACATCGACGTTCCCGTATTGGACGCGTGTTGGGACCGCCTCGACTCACTGGAGTTGGTACCCTTCCGCGCGGCTATCCAGGCGGGGGTGACGGCCGTGATGACGGCGCATATTGCACTTCCCTGTTTTCACGAGGATCGAGGGTTGCCTGCCACACTTTCACCTGAATTCATGACGGGAATTCTCCGGGATTCTTTGGGGTTTCAGGGCCTCGTGGTAACTGATGCGCTAATTATGGGAGCCATCGTAACCGAATATGGCGGCGGTGAGAGCGCAGTGCGCGCGTTCGAGGCGGGCAGCGATCTCCTGCTGATGCCCGCGGCCATCCCTGAGGCGATCGCGGCGCTAGCAGACGCTGTGCATTCGGGTAGGATCTCTACTGAGAGAGTGGATAGCTCAGTGAGAAGGATGCTAGCACTCAAGCGGGCCGCCGGGCTGTTCCAGTCGAGAACCGTGGACCTCAACGTACTCCCCCAGATTGTTGGTAACAGAGAGTTTCGGGAAATCGCCGATGACATTGCGGCTCGGGCTCTCACATTGGTGCAGGTGGGAGAGATAGACAGTTTCAGGACAAACTCGGGTCGCATGGCACTGATCACGTATGCCGAAGAAACGAATCTCACGATTGGCGGCGTTCTAGCGGGTAGACTCAGGGAGCACGGCGACACGGTCAATGCATTTCGGCTCTATCCTAGCTCAGGAACACTCTCACTGGACTCAGCTCGCGCTATCATCGCGGACAACCCGAGGGTTGTCTTCGCAAGCAGCGTAAGATTCATCGCATGGCGCGGGCACATCGCGCTCCCTGATTCGATCGCGGCGCTCATGCTCGAAACCGCAGCCGAGCAGCCTACGGTGATAGTTTCATTAGGTAGCCCATATCTTCTGAACCAATTGCCGGGTTATGACGGCACCTACCTACTTGCCTGGAGCGACGTTCGAGCCACCGAACGAGCCATAGCCGACGCTCTTGCCGGTCGCATTGGGATAGCTGGAAGAACGCGGATCCACCTCTCTGATCAGCATCCAAAAGGGCACGGTCATGTCCTCAGTCCCCACCGCCTCGGTTTCGATGGCGCGATGCTCGACAGCGTCTCACGGTATCTTGATAGTGAAGTCGCCCGAGGCTCTTTCCCGGGGGCGGTGCTTGTGGCTGGTCGCGCCAACTCGGCGGTTTTCACCTACGCTACCGGTGTGCTTGGTGAAGATGATCGACGCAGCGTCACCGATAGCACCATCTATGACATCGCAAGTATCACGAAAGTCATTGGGCTAACGACCGCAGTGATGCTGCTCGTGAGTGACGGTGTACTCGACCTCGACGCGCCGGTCCAACGGTATGTCCCTGAATTCATGGGTCTGAACAAGGCAGATGTGCTCGTAAGACATCTGCTCACCCACTCATCGGGCCTGCCCGCCTGGAGGCCACTGTACCAAGAGGCGTCTGACCGAAACACCGCACTCTCCATCGTCTACACCACGGAACTAGAAGGCACTCCTGAAAATGCCTATGTCTACTCCGATCTTGGTGTCATTCTGCTCACCCAAGTTGTAGAGCGGGCCGCGGGAGAACGCATCGATTCGCTCCTAGCCCGAAGAGTTTTCGAACCCTTGGGAATGCATGAAACCCAGTTTCGTCCCAGCTCCGAACTACTGGAGCGCATCGCGCCGACCGAGCGCGACCCCTGGAGAGGACGAGTTCTCCGCGGCGAGGTCCATGATGAGAACGCACATCGCCTCGGGGGAATTTCAGGCCATGCGGGGCTCTTCTCGACCGCACCCGATCTCGCAAAATTCGCGCGCTGGATGGTGGACGCTTACCACGGAAGGCACCCGACCGGTAACGAACCCAACATACCAATGGAAGTTGTGCGTGAGTTCACCAGGAGGCAGGAAATCCCCCGGGGTTCGACAAGGGCGTTAGGGTGGGACACTCCGTCGGTACAGGGTAGCAGTGCCGGTACTCTGCTATCGAGATCGAGTTTCGGCCATACGGGCTTCACGGGGACTTCTATCTGGATCGATCCCGAGCAAGACATCTTCGTCATCCTCCTGACCAACAGAGTTCATCCCACCCGCGAGAATAACGCGATTCGCAGAGTAAGACCGCGCGTGGCCGACTTTATCGCGCGAGCGATCCAGCAAGCGGCCTCGTGAGGCTCTCGGCACTCGACTGGATCGTCATAGCTACGTATCTGGTCGGTATCGCCGCTGTGGGTTTCGCGTTCACGCGAAGGTCGGGTCGATCTCTGTCCGACTATTTCGTTGCAGGGCGCTCCCTTCCGTGGTGGTTAGCCGGCACCTCCATGGTTGCAACGACCTTTGCGGCGGACACTCCCCTCGCCGTTACTGGAATGGTGGCCAGACACGGCGTTGCGGGTAACTGGCTGTGGTGGTCACTCGCGCTGAGTGGCGTTCTTACGGTTTTCTTCTTCTCTCGACTCTGGCGCCGCGCGGGCGTAGTAACGGACGCCGAATTCGCCGAGATTCGTTATTCCGGAAAGCCGGCCGCTGCGTTGCGGGCTGTACGCTCCCTCTATCTGGCGATTCCGATCAACCTCATTATCATGGCGTGGGTTACCCGCGCGATGGCCACCATCATGGAGATTTCTCTCGGCATCGAGGGGTGGAAAGTCGTGATGGTGCTGTTCCTCTTCACTGCCGCTTTCAGCACGCTGGCCGGTCTGTGGGGAGTCGTGGCGACCGACTTGATCCAGTTCGCCGTAGCGATGATCGGCTCGATCGTGCTCGCAGTAGTGGCGGTGCAGTCGGTGGGCGGTCTCGATTCGTTGACTGTCCAGGTGACGCAGCACTTCGGCTCGCGCGAAGCTGCTATATCGCTCTTACCACCGCTGAACGCGAGCTGGCTTCCGATCTGGACCCTCCTGGTATTCGTAGCGATACAGTGGTGGGCGGCATGGTACCCAGGAGCTGAACCGGGTGGCGGTGGCTATATAGCACAGCGGATGCTTTCAACCAAGGACGAGCGCCATAGCCTCTTCGCGACCCTGTGGTTCAACGTGGCACACTATGCCGTGAGGCCCTGGCCCTGGATCCTGGTCGCACTGGTCAGCGTCGTCAGATACGGAGATCTAGAAAATCCCGAGGAAGGATTCGTCTTATCGATCGTCGATCTGCTGCCGTCGCCACTACGTGGCCTCCTCATCGCGGCCTTCGCCGCAGCTTACATAAGCACTATCAGCACGCACCTAAACTGGGGGGCGTCGTACTTGGTCAACGACATCTATGCGAGATTCATCAACCGCAACGCAACTGACCGCCAACAAGTAATCGTCGCACGGTTGGCGACCTTGGTCTTGATGGCTTTGGCCCTGGTCGCGATGCGATTCCTCGATTCAGTTGAGCAGGGCTGGAAGATCCTGCTGGCGATAGGAGCTGGAACCGGTTTTGTCCTTATCTTGCGCTGGTATTGGTGGCGACTCAACGCCTGGTCGGAGATCAGCGCCATGGTGGCGTCGTTGGTGACCTCGATGGCCTTGCAGTACTGGTTTGGATTCGACGCCAGCGATTCCTCCGGGACCGGCTTCGCTGTGGTAATGCTGTGGACGGTGGGAGTGACCATAGCTGTAAGCCTCGTCGTCACTCTGCTAACGTCGCCGGAACCAGATGATGTGCTGCAATCGTTCTACAAGAAGGTGAGGCCGGGAGGTCCCGGCTGGAGAAGAACCGCCGCCCAATTGGGCCTGGAAGGGGAAGGTGTACCCGGTGGGTGGTATTCTCTAGTCAATTGGATTGCTGCCTGTATCGGCATCTACGCAGCCATCGCCGGCGTGGGACATATCCTGATGGGCACGGCGCTGAATGCCGCTGTGACGCTCGCCCTCGGCGCAATGTGCTTCTGGTTGGTCGCCCGCAACCTGAAGGCGGATAAAGAGTTCGCATCCGAGCGAGTTGACAGCGCCAAACCGATTTTCTAGCTTACGTACTGACTCGGGGGTTGATCCATGGCCACAAGCCAACGACCACAATTCACAATTGATGTATCGCTGACCGATGGTGCTCTGGAGCAGGTTAAGCGGTTTCTGGAACAGGAAGACGTGACAGTTGATGCCGGCCTGCGGGTTTCTGTACTTCCGGGTGGGTGCTCCGGGTTCAAATACGGACTGAACATAGAAGAACAGCCGATGGAAGATGACATGGTCATCGAGCAAGATGGGGTGCGGTTGTTCGTCGATGCTTTCAGCGCGCAATATCTTAACGGAACCACGATCGACTACACGGAATCGATGCAAGGGGCTGGATTCTCGTTCAACAATCCAACCACCACAGGCGGGTGCGGGTGCGGCTCGTCGTTCACCGCCTAGGA
>JAZFQE010000002.1:0-2821 GCA_036444955.1 Gemmatimonadales bacterium | reverse complement strand
CTGCGTTTTCTCGTGCCTGGCGAGCGGGTTTTTGATACGCCCTTCGCGGACCTACCACTGTATCCTATTGTCGCCCAGCGGGCCCATCGCTTGATCGACCTCCAACGTTCTTTTCACAAGGAGGACCGATGAAACGATTAGTTGTTTCCCTGGCTGTGGTCGGGGCATTGTGGCTCTTGCCCAATCCCGAGCCGGCTGACGCCCAGAAATATTGCCTGGCAGACGCGGTTGCGTCGTGTAACGAGGATTTTTCCGGTGGCGGACTATACGAATCAACGATTCGCGGGTACTGCTACATGATACGGTGGGCTTGGTGCTAACGAGACTTGAATTCGAAACAACATTGAGGTGATTGAGATGACCAGCCGTCAAATCGTCGATCGGGTGGTGGAGCAGGGGGCCTGTCGGCCCCCTGCCCGCGGGTGAAGACGTGGTGGACTCGGTCTGCTCCTCATGTCTGGTGTGAGGGAGGACCGGCCGGTGCTGCATAGCAACTACGGAGGCTTACGCGATATCGACCGGATAGTGGTCCGCACTCGGCCCATAGGAGCACGCCCGTTGGTATTGTCGAACGTCATGGAAATCTAGAGCCGGCAGGAGGGAAAGGTCACGCTACAGGAGCTCAAAGCGGAGATGGTGCTGGCGGTGATGTTGGTGATCCGACACAGGACTCCACGGCTTGCCGCAGCTTTTGTGCTGGCTCTCTCGGCCCTCACATTGTGGCAGGATTCGGCGTTGGAAGTTCTGCCGAGCCACCATGGACTTGCCCTTTCGTTCGTGGCTGTTCTGTCGGTGATTGGTTGCTCTCGACTTACATGTGTGGGCGGAGCGATGGAGGCGGCACGCACAGCCGCAGCCCGCTGGTGGATTGTCCCTGTCGGTAGATTGCTTGGACTGATCCTTCTGCTGCTGCCAGTCGCGTTAGGGGTTGGAACGGCCTTGGTTGTGGGCAGAGTGGGCGGTGTCTCGCTGCCGGTATTTGCGATGACGGCTTTGCTGCTGGCCACGGCTTTGGGTTCGTTAACCTTGAGCATGACGCCGTTTGCAGGGGCTTCAGGTGCAGCCGGCGTCGGCTTCATGCTAGCGCTGGCGGGCGGCATCAGGCCGAGTGCCATTAGTCTCGTTCTGGATCAACTCCGCCTGATTCGTGACCCCGTGGTGTTGCTCTGGAACCACCTACCCCTGTTGTGGAGAGCAAACTCGTGGTTGATCGCGGGAGAACCGAGTTTCATCCTGCACTCCTCAGTCTGGATCGGAATCGGCGTTGCCGTGACATCGTACACTCTCTCGGTGCGGTATCGAACCGGATGACGGTCTCAACATGACGGTATTGATTCGTTGTGAGGGAGTCCAAAAAATCTACGGCCGCGGCCGCCGGGCCAAGGAGGCCGTTAAGCCCAGCGATTTCGAGGTCTCCGCTGGGGAGATAGTGGGACTCGTCGGCCCCAACGGTGCTGGCAAGACTACGCTGCTCAGGATGATTGGGGGCCATCTTAGACCCACTTCGGGTGAGATCCGGGTCGGATGGTTTCGGGCTGGGACGCGCGAAGCGCGACGAATAATCGGATTTGGATCGGACCCCCCTATCGCTCCGCGCGAGCTTACCGGTCTTGAATGGCTCACATACCTGGCTAGCCACCGGTCCGAGACGCCCGGCGGGCGCGTAGCACTCGTGTCGGAAGCCCTTGAACTCGGTGACCTCGCCGATTTCGCGCGCCGGCGTATTGCAGAGTACTCCAGAGGAATGTCTCAACAGCTCGCGCTTGCCGCCGCGGCGATGTGCGGACCCGTGATGCTGCTGGATGAGACGCTCAGCGGACTCGATCCCATAGTGGCGAAGAATCTCCGAGCGTCGATCGCACAGTTTGCGTTTTCCGGTAAGGCTCTCATCATCTCTACGCACGATTTGGCGACCGTTGAGCGGATCGCTACCCGCGCCATCATTTTGGTGAAGGGCAATATTGCCGCCTCGGTTGAGATGGCGAAGCTTCTGTCGAGTCGGGTGGCTGAAGTGGAAATGAGCCGGACGTCCAGGTCGTCCCGCGAGCGGCTGTTGCGGAGGCTTCCCGATGCCACGCTTATCCCAGAGGGTCTATCGGTACCGCTCAGCGGAGGCCTCACGATCGAGAGCGTTCTGGCAATCTGTCGGTTGGAGCGCGTAGCTGTTTCGGCTTCACGCGTGCGGTATCGCGAGCTAGAGGACCTTCTTGTAGAAGTCGTGGAACGTGGAGGTGATCTGCGGGCGGGCAATGAAGCTGCGTGATTTCGCATCCGTGCTCGTTGTTCCGGGCCGCGCCGTCAGCGTTGCCGAAAGCAACCCATCCCCAGAGGCGGTGTTGTGCTTGTTGATTGGAGGAGCAGCGCTGCTCGGGGCCACCACACTGCCGCGCCAGATTGGGGAACTAAGTAGTCAGATGAACGGCGTTACGTCCGACGCGCTCGCGGCTCATTATGCCGCGATGCGGGGTGGACTGATACGTTTGATCGTGTTCGACCGGCTGGTCCCGCCTCCGACGCTGGTCCTGTCGGCATTCTTGGTTGGCCTGGCGGCGGGACCAGCCTTATCACTGTCCCGAGACCAGGACAGGCTCCTGTGGACTGCAATTCTGCTCGGGCTCGCCCCCATTGCTATACAGCGGATTGGAGAAACGGTCGCTACGTATCTGACCGCGGCAGGCACACTCGGCGACGCGATCACACTCCCGCAAGTTTTTGCGACCGGCCCAGGTTTGTTCGCGGGTGCCGATCACCGGTGGGTTGAACAGTTGGATGCGAGCTTGAACCTGGTGTCGCTCTGGTGCCTGTTCTTATGGGCGGGTGT
>JAZFQE010000001.1:0-15054 GCA_036444955.1 Gemmatimonadales bacterium | reverse complement strand
GGGTTACGGCGTTTCATGTGGACAGAATTGGGGACACAGCCACGCTAAAAAAGGGCCCTCACAAAACCTTATCCACCACATGTGGATATGTGGAGAGAAGGTTTCCACCGCACCAGGTGGGAAAGTCCGCCTGCTAGGGTCAGTCCACCTTCTCGAGCCCCATCGTCGGCTCCGGCGCCACCTCAATTGCTCCAGTTGTCCGCAACAAACTCCACCTCTACTGCTCCTTCACAAGATAGGTAAACATTCCCTTGGCAATGAAAGTGGGGCCCTGCCACACTTCTGTATCGCAGACCGCCACCCTCCTGCCCCGCTTGACGAGCGTAGCGCGAGCGGTAATCTCTCCGCCGGCAGCAACTGCGGGACTGAGAAAGTTGATCTTGAACTCTACCCCCGTCACCTGCCTCGGATCGCTGACGGTGGGGAGAACAGCGTATACAGCCGCCGTGTCGGCTACAGCGCTAATGATGCCTCCGTGGACGATGTCGGCCTCTTGGAGATATGTCTTGCTAAAGGGCATTCGGATTGTCGCCTGGCCGTTGGCTGCTTCGACGAGGTCGAGGTTCAGTAGTTCGTTCAAAGGAGATGGTAGTAGTTCCATGTCACGTCCGTTGGAGTAGGTTCTTGGCACAACTGAATCCCCAGCTGCCGGGCGTAGCGTTGTGTTCCGGGGTCCGGTAAATCTAGGTTAGAGTCCGCTGGTACCCTTGAAGTCACGATGGATCTCATCGCACCGAGTGCCGGCGGCTATCGTGAAGGTTCGTCACTCGACTATCTTCATTAAGTAGTGTAGGAAGAGAAGCCCCAAGATCATATACTAAAGTTCGCCGCACTCGGAGACGATGCTTCACGGCGGCGACATCGGGAAGGTCTGGGAGATGCCTAAGGTCAATTTCACCCTCAACGGAAAAAACACAACGTTGGCTTTCGAGGAAGGCATGCACTTCCTCGAGGTGCTGAGGGACCAGGGCGGTATCACCTCTCCAAAAGACGGTTGTGCCCCGCAGGGGTACTGCGGTTGCTGCGCCATTCTGGTAGGTGGCCGTCCCGTTCTGGCGTGTCTCAGGAAACCGGAGCAGCTGGAGGGTCGTGACGTTGTGACACTGGAGTGTATTCCAGAGGAGCAACGCCGGGTCCTGGCGCGGGCTTTCGTACAGGAGGGCGCGATCCAGTGTGGCTACTGCATTCCTGGCATTGTCGTGCGCGCCTCCGCGCTTCTCTCATCCGGCCGAGCCAAGGATAGGGATGCTGTGGCGAAAGCTCTCTCGGGACATCTCTGCAGGTGCACCGGCTATCAGCGTATACTGGACGCAATTCAGACGGCGGGAGAGATGTGGCAGAACGGCGGCGACCTAGCACGCACTGAGCCGCGTCGTTCGCGGTTCTTTGGAGAGGACTTCGGGCTGAGGCGCACCTCGGAGCCTGGCGGTGGGGCGGCTGGTGGGGGCGTCGGCAGCTTGAGTGCCAAATACCGCGGGCTCGAGCACGCCCTGGGAGAGAAAGACTACATCGCTGACCTCACGATCGAAGGCATGCTTCACGGCGCCGCCGTGCTGAGCGAGTATCCCCGTGCCAAGGTGGTGAGGATCGACGCAGCTAATGTCCTCGCGATGCCGGGTGTGGAGCGCGTGTTCACTGCAGGAGACGTCGTTGGGGAGCGAAACACCGGACTCGTAACCAAGGACTGGCCGGTGTTCGTGGCGGAAGGAGAGACGACACGATATGTCGGCGACATGATTGCCCTTGTGGTGGCTGACACACCCTACCATGCTCGTCGCGCCGCCGCGGCGCTGCGCGTTGAGTACGCCGTGCTCGATCCGGTTACCGACCCCTCGGCCGCGCTGGAACCCGACGCGCCTCGGGTCCACGAGTCCGGTAACCTCCTCGAAGTAAGCGCTTTCTCGCGCGGCGATGTCGACGCAGCACTCGCCCGCTCGGATCATGTGCTCGAGCAAACCTTTGTGACGCAACGGGTGGAACACGCCTACCTGGAGCCTGAGGCGTGTCTTGCAGTGCCGGAGGGTGATCGGCTGAAGGTGTATTCCCAGGGGCAGGGGGTGCACGACGATCAGCGGCAGATCGCGGCCGTACTCGGTATCGAGAGCGACCGGATCGAAGTGGAACTGGTCAGCAACGGCGGCGCGTTCGGCGGGAAGGAGGATCTGTCAGTACAAGCACAGACTGCGATCGCGGCACTTTCGTTGGGAAGGCCGGTCAGGACCGTGCTCACGCGAGAGCAGTCGATCAGGATGCACCCCAAGCGACATCCGATGACACTGCACTACGTGGTTGGCGTCGATAAGGAGGGACGGCTCCAGGCGGTTCGCGCGCGTATCGTCGGAGACACGGGAGCCTACGCCTCGGTGGGAATGAAGGTGCTGGAACGCGCGGCCGGTCACTCTTGCGGACCGTATCGCGTGCCCCATGTGGACATCGAGGCGAAGACCGTCTACACCAACAACCCGCCCTCGGGTGCGATGAGGGGTTTTGGCGCCAACCAAGCGGCGTTTGGCATCGAAGGTATGCTCGACCTCATCGCCGAGAAGGTGGGCGTCGACGGCTACGAAATCCGGGAACGAAACATCCTCAATCCGGGCGACAGATTCGCAACCGGCCAACGGATGACCGCGAGTTGTGGTATTCGTCAGACACTGGAGGCAGTGAAGGACGTGTACCGCAATGCCAAGTACGCGGGTATCGCGTGCGGCATCAAGAACACCGGTATCGGAAACGGAATGGAAGACGCCGGACGGCTCATCATCCGCGTTGAGGAGGGGTCGCGGCTAGAGATACTGACTGGCTCCACCGAAATGGGCCAGGGACTCTTCACCATCCTCCGTCAGGTTGTGTGCGAGGAGACCGGGCTCGATCCGGAGATCATGAGTGTTCGAGCGGTCAGTCGTCCCGATGTGGAATGCGGTATGACTACCGCGTCCAGGGCCACCGCTCTGGGCACGGAGGCAGGCCGCATTGCCTCCCGCAAGCTTGCCGCCGACCTGGAACGATGCGAACTAGCTCAACTCATAGGAAGAGAATACTCAGGCGAGTACGTGTGTGACTTCACTACAAAACCGGGAGAGGCCACGGAAGATCCGATAACCCACGTCACGTTCAGTTATGCCACCCAGGTCGTGATTCTCGACGACGCCGGCCGAATCGAGCGCGTGGTTGCTGCCCATGATGTCGGACGTGCTATCAACCCTCTCCTCTGCGCGGGGCAGATCGAAGGCTCGATCCACATGGGGCTTGGCTATGCGCTGTCGGAGGATCTACCGTGCACCGGTGGTCGTCCGAATTCCTTGTTGTTGCGGGACCTCGGCATACTGAAGGCGAAGGACACCCCAGAGATGGATGTGATTCTCGTGGAAGTCCCCGACGAAATCGGTGGCTACGGCTCAAAGGGCGTCGGTGAGATTGGCCTTGTACCGACTGCGGCTGCCGTTGCCAGCGCGTTGCACGCGCATGATGGCAAGAGGCGCTTCCGCCTGCCAATGATTGGCGTACCAGCCGCCCATCCATCAGTGCCGAAAGTGCGTCGGGTCGCTGCTCAGCCCGGATGACCCCTGCGCTGGCACAGTGTAACAGGGTCGGGCACTCGTGGTGAAAGGCCTCACCCCAATCCCTTTTGCTGACCTCGTTCGCCGCATGCGGCGCGAAGTCGAGGTGAGCGATTCGATCTTCGACTTGCCCGTACGCAAGTGGCACGTCCCCGCCAACAAATATGACTTCTCCGCTCTCCATTTCACACGCCGCGCGGCGACACCCGTGGGTCCCGCAGCGGGGCCGCAAACTCAGCTAGCGCAGAATATCGTTCTCTCGTGGCTTGCGGGCGGCCGCATCATCGAACTCAAGACCGTACAGGTGAACGACCAGCTCGATATTCCGCGTCCCTGCATACATGTGCCCAACATTGGCTTCAACGTGGAATGGTCGCAGGAATTGACCGTACACGAGTCGGTGATGGAGTACGCGAAAGCGGTGTATCTGATCCAGATTCTGAGGAATAGCCGTGGCTTTGGAATCTTCGAGAACGATTCTGGTTTCGACACCGTGTTCGATATCAGCATCGGATACGACCTCGACGGCATTCGCTCCGAGAAGGTGACGGGATTCCTTCGAATGATGAGGGAGCCGGGGCAGCTGTTCGACGAGTTGCGCGACCAACTCACAGCAGACTTGAGTGAGTTCCGCGATGCGGGGCTGCCGCAGTCGATTTCCGAGTGCGTCACCCTCTCGACTTTCCATGGCTGTCCAGCCGATCAAATCGAGGCAATAGCCCGTTACCTGATCGACTCGCTGGGACTCGACACCATCATCAAGTTGAACCCGACCCTACTCGGGCTTGAGGCGGTGCGCGAGCTCCTCATTGAGCGGCTCGGCTATAGCAGTCTGAAACTGCAGCGGGAAGCCTTCGAGCAGGACCTCAAGTATGACGATGCCCTCGAGATGTTCCGTAGCCTGCGCCCGTTGGCCGAGAGCCGTGGGTCGGCCATTGGAGCAAAATTCACGAACACGCTGGTAGTGGCCAACAGCCCCGAGTTCTTTCCCACGCAGACCGATCCGTACATGTATCTCTCTGGCCCACCGCTGTACGTGATCTCGATGAATCTCATGCAGCGGTTTCGCGAGGATCTTGGCTTTGAGTTTCCCGTGTCTTTCTCTGCGGGAATCGATGCGCGGAACTTCCCGAGCGCCGTCGCCTGCGGGATGGTTCCGGTCACAAGTTGCACCGACCTCTTGCGTCAAGGGGGTTTTGGGCGACTTCCCAGCTACCTTCGCGCGCTGGGCCGGGAGATGGACCGAGTTGGCGTCACTACCCGCGACGCGTACGTGTTGGCGGCCCGGGGATATGGTGCAGACGCAGTGCGGACGGCACTACTGCGCGTGAACGGTGGTGCTGCGATCTGGGAGCGCGCAGGCCGTGAGCTATCGGGTACCGCCGAACGGGAACCCAACACGCTGCCGACGGAACTGGGCAGTGTGGCGCAAGCTGCCGGCCTCGACACAGAGCGGCTCCTGCTGGAGGCGATCCGAATCGCAGGTCGCCTCAATGGACGCGACATTGTTCCCGGACTGGTAGACGACCCCCGATATCACGCGCGCGCGAACCAGAAGACACCGCGCCGCATTGAGAGTCGGCTCGCATTGTACGACTGCATCAACTGCGACCTCTGCATCCCGGCCTGCCCCAACGACGCGATCTTCGCCTACGACGTCGTTCCGGTTACGGTACCGACGGAGAGATTGATAGTCCGCTCGGGGCAGGGTATCACGAGAGAGGCCGGCGCGGGATTCAACATTCACGAAACGCATCAGCTAGCGGTAATCCATGCCAGCTGCAACGAGTGCTCCAACTGTGAGGTGTACTGTCCGGAGGAGGGGGCACCGTTCCTCATCAAGGAACACATATTCCTGAACCGCGAGGAGTTTGCTGAGTCGGCCGGAACAGATGGGTTCTACCGCGACGGCGACGTACTCCACGCTAGGCTGGAGGGAAACGAGTTTACCTTCGTGCCGGATCCGGAGGGCAACGGTGGAACGGCAAGCGGCGGAGGAGTGCAACTGCAGTTCTGCTGGGATCCGTTCGAGGTACGTGTAGCGGAATCCAGTGACGGGGAGTTTGACTTGGACACGGCACAGCTTTGGAGAATGAAGACGGTATGGGAGGCGGTCTACAAGTCGCACACGCCAAACACGGTCAATCCTGAGCCCGCGAATGAGTGAACCCACCATACTGGGCAACGGTGTGGTGGTAGTCAGTCTCGTAAATCCAGAGATAATCTCCCCCGGGGCGGTGTTGTGGAATGAAGAGCGAATCGTCCGAGTGGGACCGGAGGATCAATTACGTCGTGAAACGCCAGACGCGCGCTTCGTAGACGCGCACGGTGGTCTGATCATGCCGGGATTCGTCAACCTGCACCATCACTTTTATTCAGCCCTGGCGCGGGGTCTCAGTCCCGGTACGGAGCTGCGCAATTTCACGGAGGTGCTCGACCGCTTGTGGTGGCGGTTGGATCGCGCGCTTGACACGGAAACCGTACGCGTCTCCGCGCAGCTGTCTGCTGCTGATTGCATCCGCTGGGGCTGCACGACGGTTTTCGACCACCACGCCTCACCCACTTGTGTCGCCGGAAGCCTGGCTCTCATTGCGGGGATCCTAGAGGAAGCCGGACTCTCAGCGGTGTTGTGCTATGAGATCAGCGACCGCAACGGTCATGACGAGGCGATCGCTGGGATCGAAGAGAACCAAGCATTCATTGCGGAACACCTCCGTCATCCTCGCGTGCGGGGAGTCTGCGGACTACACGCGAGCTTTACCCTGCGAGATGACACATTGGCACAAGTGGCGAAGTGCAGGCCCGAAGGGGGCGGTTGCCACATTCATGTTGCTGAGGATCCGGTCGACGTCGAGGAATCCAGAAGGGCTTTCGCGAAGGGGCCCGTTCAGCGCCTCGAACACTTCGGTTTGTTGGACGAACGAAGCTTGCTCGCTCACGGGATCCACCTCGAGTCCCAGGATTACAGGACAATAGCCGAGCACGGTGCGGTAGTCATCCACAATCCCGAATCGAACGCAAACAACGGTGTTGGTCATCTCGATACAGTTGAGGTCGGCAAACAGGGATGTCTCGTCGGATTGGGAACCGACGGTATGTCCTCGTCGATGTTGCGGGCAGTGCGGGCGGCGTTTCTCACTCATCGTGCGGTGCGGAGCGATCCCAGCGCCGGATTCGAAATCCTGCCCGAGCTGCTGGGTAACAACGTTCGGGTGGCACGCCGCTTCTTCGAGGAGCCGCTCTTGGGTACCTTGGCTCCGGGCGCGCCGGCCGACGTGATCGTGGTAGATGCCCAACCGCCGACACCGATCAGCGAGGATAACGTCTTTGGCCACTTGGTATACGGCGCTTCCGAGGCACCGGTGCGGCACACAGTGGCGCGTGGCAGGTTCTTGCTCAAAGACTTCGTCCACACCACGATGGATCCAGCAGAGATCGCACTGCGAGCTGCCGAAGTCTCGCCCATGTTGTGGCAGCGCTTTTCCGAGTCAACTTGGGGAACCAACTTCCTTGGCGAATGACGGACGCACAATGAACTCGAATCCTGAAGGAGTCTTCAGGTGACCAAGACGGAGCGAGCAGAAAACCGGCAGCGGGCGGTCGAGAGATGCCGTGACAAGAGCATTCTGATTCCCACCTTTGCGGAGATGCGCGACCCGGAGCGCGTGAATGCCGCCGTTCGCGCCGCACTCCCGTCGTTGGATCTGCAGGCCGTAGATCCGCTAAACCTGTTTCGCATCACCTGGCATAACGATCCCAAGACCGGCGGTTTCGGCGAGGTGAACTTCCTCGAACTACCCACCGAGCTGACCGGCGTCCAGGCGCGGATAGTCGGACTCGTCGGCCAGCACTTTCCCACTGGCACCCACAAGGTTGGGGCCGCGTTCGGCTGCCTTGTGCCGCGACTGGTCAGCGGCGCGTTTGATCCAACGCGGCATCAGGCTGTCTGGCCTTCCACGGGCAACTACTGTCGCGGTGGCGCTTTCGACAGCGCACTGCTTGGTTGTCGGGCGGTAGCGATCCTGCCTGAAGAAATGAGCCGTGAGCGTTTCACGTGGCTCGAGGACATCGGTGCTGAGATCATTGCTACACCCGGTTGCGAGAGCAATGTGAAAGAGATCTTCGATGCGTGCCGGGCCATTCGCAGCACTCGTCCTGAAGCCGTGATCTTCAACCAGTTCGAGGAGTTCGGCAACTACCTCTGGCACTACGGCGTCACCGGGCCTGCCGCGGAGTCGGCGTTCCGGCGCATCGCAGGAGCGCGCCACCGCTTCGCGGCTTGGGTGGGTGCTACGGGATCAGCCGGTACACTCGCCGCCGGCGATTACCTCAAGACAATCTTCCCCGGGGCCAGGATCACTGCCGCTGAAGCGCTTCAGTGCCCCACGCTGTTGCAGGCGGGATTTGGTGCTCATCGCATTGAGGGTATTGGAGACAAACACATTCCTTGGATCCACAACGTACGCACCACGGACGTTGTCACCGCCATTGATGACGAGGCGACGATGCGGCTGTTGCGCCTGTTCAATGAACCGGCGGGTCACGCCGTCTTAGCGCGATACCGAGTACCAGATGAAGTCATTGAGAACCTCGGACTCCTCGGTATCTCGAGCATCTGCAATCTGCTCGCCGCGATCAAGACCGCTAAGTATTTCGAGCTCGATGAGAACGATGTGCTCTTCACCTCGTTGACGGATTCGGTGGAACTCTACCGGAGCCGTCTCGCCGAGCTGGAAGATGAGCGGGGGCGCTACACAGAGCTCGCAGCCGCATTAGACTTTGAGCGCTACCTACTTGGGGCAGCGACCGATCATATGAAGGAGTTGCGGTACGTAGACCGTAAGGCGATCCACAACCTCAAGTATTTCACATGGGTGGAGCAGCAGGGGAAAACGGCGGAGGAACTCGACGCGCTGTGGAGCCCGTCCTTCTGGGATGAGTTAGTGACGCAGCTACCCGAGTGGGATCAGCAGATCCGAGCGTTCAACCGCGACACGGGTGTACTGGATCGAATCCACAACGGGTCCTCTGTGACATGAATTGGCGTCTAGTTGGAGGCGCGCCCCGATGACGGATCAGGGAACAAAGGCTCTCGCTGCCGCGCGGCGATACGAGGTCGATATCGTACGGTTTCTGCGCGAGATGATTGCCATTCCGGCCGAGAGCTGCCATGAGGCCGAGCGGTGTGAGCGCGTGCGCAACGAGTACGAGACCTTGGGATTCGATGAGGTCTTCTTTGACCGGTTAGGGAATGTAGTGGCTAAGGTGGGGACGGGGCCGCTCACGATCTTGCTGGACGGTCACATCGACTGCGTTGGAGTGGGCGACCGGCAGGCATGGACCTACGACCCATTCGAAGGCGAATACGCGGACGGCAAGGTTCGGGGCCGTGGAGCGGTGGACGAGCTACCGGCCGTCACGTGCATGGCCTATGCGGTGAAAATCCTCAAGGAGCGGGGATTTCCTGAAGACGTGACCATCTATCTCTCGGCCACGGTCATGGAGGAAGCCTGTGACGGGTACTGTCTGCTCCATTTGATCGAGACGGAGGGCATCAGGCCCGATGTGGTAGTGATCGGTGAACCGACCGATCTGAACGTATATCGCGGTCACCGCGGGCGTGTGGAAGTTACGATCACGACCCGCGGGGTGTCGTCGCACGCAGCGCACTGTGAGCGGGGTGTCAATGCGCTCTACAAGATCGCTCCTATCATCTCGGACGTCGATGCCTTGAACGCTCACCTGCCGGAGGATGACTTTCTTGGCAAGGGCTCGGTAGTCGTGTCGTACATCGAGTGTACCACTCCCTCGCTCAACGCGGTGCCCGACAGCGCACGGATCTACATCGACCGACGGCTGACAGCGGGCGAAACGGTCGAAACTGCGATGGCAGAGCTGCGCGCATTGCCTCACCTGGGAGACGCCACCGTAGAGCTCCTGTTGTACGACGCGACGAGTTGGCGTGGCGAACGGGCCCGACAGGACAAGTTCTACCCGACTTGGGTTCTCCCCGAGGAGCATGCGCTGGTTCAGGGAGTGGCCGACGCGGCAGAGGCAGTGCTTGATACCAGGCCAGCGATCTCGCGCTGGTCGTTCTCGACAAACGGCGTGGCGAGCATGGGTCGGCTGGGGATTCCCACAGTCGGATTCGCGCCCGGGCGCGAGGAGCTGGCGCATACGACGGATGAGTGGGTTCTAGTGGATGACCTGGTTCGTGCCACTGCCGTCTACAGCTTGATCCCCGAGTACCTGGCAAAACTCACGGACCAGTTCACCGCTGCCGAGAAACAGATCGCGAAGAGTAGCTGATGGAACCAACGCTCAAGGGTCGCGGTTTCATCAGCACTCAGGACTGGACGGTCGACGAACTGGAGACCCTGTTCTCCCTGGCAGCGGAACTCAAGGAGGCCAAGGCAGCAGGGCGTCCCACAGTGCTACTGCCGGCAAAGACGCTCTACATGATCTTCTTTGATGCCTCCACGCGGACTCGTAACTCGTTCGAGACTGGGATTACACAGCTCGGCGGCCACGGCATCTACCTGTCGCCAGACAGGATGCAGATTAGCCACGGGGAGAACGCCCAGGACACGGCAAAGGTGTTGTCGCGCTATGGTGAGGGAATCGCCATCCGCCACTGCGCGTTCGGCGAGGGAAACTCATACCTGACTGAAGTGGCGAAACATGCTGACGTCCCGGTGATCAACATGCAGTGTGATGTCTATCATCCATGTCAGATTCTTGCCGACTACCTGACGATGAGAGAGAAGTTTGGGGAGACTCGCGGTCTCAAGCTCGGAGTGGCTTGGACCAGCGCCCCCAACTATGTGCGGCCGCTGTCGGTGCCGCAGAGTCTGATTTTGATGATGCCGCGTTTCGGCGTCGACGTGACGCTCGCTTACCCACCTGAGTTCAAATTGATGCCTGAGATCGAAGAGCAGGCGAAAGCCAACGCCGAGGCGTCGGGAGCAAAGTTCGCGATCAGCCATCGCTTCGAGGACGCGTTCGAGGACGCCGACGCAGTCGTTGCCAAGTCGTGGGGGCCACTCATGACGACGCAAGACGTGCCCGAAGGCTTGCGGCTCATCGAACGGTACCCGACCTGGCGCTGCGCTGCGAAGCACTTGGCGCTGGCCAAGAAAAACGTCATCTATATGCACCCGCTTCCAGCCGACCGTGGTCGCGAGGTGACCGACGAGGTCATTGACGGTCCGCACTCGGTGGTGTACGACGAAGCGGAGAATCGACTCCACGTTCAAAAAGCCCTCATGGCGCTCACCCTGTAGCAGGGCTTACACGGCCCTCCCTGGATGACCGGGTTCAGCTTCCTTTGTACAGAGTGCGGTTCAACCTACCGCGAAGACGAAGTGCGGCTGCTGTGTCCGGCCTGTGCTCGCGAGCAACAACCCCGCGGCGTAACGCGAGGGGTATTGCAGGTTGTTCTCGACGAGCTGCCGGCCAGGTGGCCTGCGGCACCAGCGTGGAGTGCGGAGTTTCTCACGGCCTTTCTCCCCCTTTCCTCCGCAGAGTTTCTTGCACCGCTGCACGTCGGGGCGACACCATTACTCGAGGTGCCCCTATTGCGTCGGCGGCTCGGCTTGCCGCGCTTGTGGATCAAAGACGACACCCGCAACCCGAGTGGTTCCACCAAGGACCGCGCTTCGCTCTTGGTGGTTGCGAAGGCTAGAGAATACGGTTGCGATACCGTCGCCACTGCCTCCACCGGAAATGCGGCTACCGCACTTGCAGCTATTGCCGCCGCATCGGGAGTCCGAGCGGTCGCGTTGGTCCCGCATACCACTCCCGAGGCCAAGCTGGTGCAGATGCTAAGCTATGGCGCCGAAGTGATCGCGGTCGAGGGTACTTATGACGACGCGTTTGAGCTGTGCCTCGAAGCGTGTGAAGAGTTCGGTTGGTATAACCGAAACACGGCGCTCAACCCATTCACGATCGAGGGCAAGAAGACAGTGGCGCTGGAGATCGCGGCGCAGTCGACGCCGGATGTCCCCGATGCAGTGCTAATTCCCACCGGCGACGGTGCGATCATAGCTGGGGTTGCCAAGGGATTTGCAGACCTAGAGCGTGCGGGTCTCATCGATCGGTGCCCTCGGCTCGTCGCGGTTCAGCCGGAGGGCTCCGCCGCAATAGTGAACGCTCTCGCAAGTGGAGCGAGCGCACCGACGCTGGTTCCCGATGCGCATAGTGTTGCTGACAGCCTTACCGTCCAAATGCCACGCAATGGGTTGGATGCCTTGAAGCGGATCCGTGAGTCGGGTGGCGGTGGTGTGAAAGTGAGCGACGACGCGATTGTCGAGGCGATCGCTCTGCTGGCTAGCCACACTGGCGTGTTTGCGGAACCCGCAGGTGCGGCCTCGCTTGCGGGACTGCTCGTCGCATTGGATGAGGGCTTAGTCGGACGGGAAGAGCACCTTGTACTCCTCGTTACGGGAACAGGCCTCAAGGACATACCTGCGGCATCGCGAGCCGTATGCAAGCCGTTACCGATCCCACCGACCCTCGAGGCCGTGGCGCAGCGCATGCAGGCCCGCACGGCGGCCAGCTAGATCGCTTTCACCGGGAAGCAGCCGTCCTGTGATTTCGCGGTTTGAGGTCTTGTTGGGATCCGATAAACTGGTACCAACGAAGGGTAGAGCCCCGGGACGTGTATATGTATGCTAAGGTCAAATAACAAACTGAGGAGAGGGTCGCGATTGATATGAGGGCATCGATTCTGGATTGGCTCGGCCAACATCCCCTCGTGTTCCAGTTGGTAGGGATCGCCATTGGCGCGTTTGCCGTTACGGTTGGCTACTTGATCGCCAAACGGTATGTCGTGGCGTGGCTCGGGCGGCTTGTCAAGCGCACGGAAACTGATTGGGACGACGCGCTGCACCACAACAAAGTTTTCGTGCGGTTGGCGTACCTCGTTCCTGCGCTGCTTGTCTACTACGGTGAGCAGCTTGTTCCGGGCATTGGGGAAGGGTTGGATGCGCTGATACAGCGGGCCGCCGTCGCAGCCATAATCTGGGCTGCTGCACTGGCTGCCGGGGGATTCCTCAGCGCCGCTAATGAAATTTATCGGTCGCATCCGATGGCCAAGACGCGCCCCATCAAGGGTTATCTCCAAATAGCCAAGATAGTGCTCTACCTCCTCGCCGCTGTTGCTGTGGTAGCCGTGTTGATTGGCCAATCACCGCTGCTGTTCCTCAGCGGCATCGGCGCCATGACAGCGGTGCTCATGTTGGTGTTCAAGGACACGCTCCTGTCGCTGATAGCCAGCATTCAGATAACGAGTACCGACATGGTTCGGGTGGGTGACTGGATCGAAATGCCGCAGTTCGGCGCCGACGGCGACGTCGTAGATATTGCCCTCCACACGGTGAAGGTGCAAAACTGGGACAAGACTATCACAACCATCCCCACGTACAAGCTCATCGAAGGTTCTTTCAAGAACTGGCGTGGCATGTCCGAGTCGGGCGGTAGGCGGATCAAGCGCTCGATCAACCTCGATATCAGCTCGATACGATTCCTCACAGAACGAGATATAGAGCGGTACGAGCGGTTTGCCTTACTGACTGACTACATACGAGAGAGAAAGGGCGACATCACGGCCGCGAATGAGGACGAGGCGAGTGCCGGAGACGAGAGGGTCAACCGGCGCAACCTCACGAATATCGGTACCTTCCGGGCGTACGTCGTGAATTACCTGCGGAACCATCCGAGACTACACGGCCGGATGACACTCATCGTGAGGCAGCTGCAACCCACCCCGAACGGCGTGCCGATCGAGATCTACACATTTTCCGGCGAGACTGAGTGGGTGGCTTACGAGGGACTCCAGTCAGACATATTCGACCACTTGCTGGCGATCGTACCCGAATTCGACCTGCGAATCTTCCAGAGTCCCTCGAGCCACGACTTCGCTGCGTTTGCGCGAGCTCGTGGGGAGGTGGGCGGAGCTGCCTAGGAACTAACTACCAGCCGCACTGCCGTTCGGCGTTCTGTTCGTCGAGCCACTCTATTAGCGGCGCGAAGTAGTCGATGATTGCTGTGGCGTCCATCTCAGGGCTACCAGTGAGCGCTTCCAGCGCGTCGGGCCAGGGCCTGCTCATGCCCATCTCCATCATCTCATTCAGTCGCCGTCCGGCCTCTTCGTTTCCGTAAATCGTGCATCTGTTGAGCGGCCCCTCCTCACCGGCCACTTCGCACAGGGCTCGATGGAGCTGGAACTGCAGAATGCGCGCAAGGAAGTAACGGGTGTACGGAGTATTCCCGGGTATGTGATACTTGGCTCCCGGATCGAAGTTGACCTCGGTTCGCTCGACGGGCGCGGTTACACCTTGATACTCCTCGCGCAGGGTCCACCACGCGCCGTTATACTCATCGGGCGCGACGGAGCCTGAAAACACTCTCCATCTCCACTGGTCGACCAGCAGTCCAAACGGGAGGAAGGCAATCTTGTCCAGCGCGTCACGCATGAGGAGGCCCAGATCAGCGGCCGCATCCGGTTCGCTTTCCAGTAGGCCTACTCGCACGAGGTATTTAGGGGTGACCGACAGTGCGATCGCATCGCCTAGGGCCTCGTGAAAACCGTCGTTAGCGCTCCCCCGGTACAGGAAAGGCTGACTCCCATACGCCCTCTGGTAGTAGTTGTGTCCCAATTCGTGATGGATCGTCTGGAAGTCTTCGGCGTTTATAACGATACACATTTTTATTCTGACGTCGTTGTTGTTGTCGACGTCCCAGGCGCTGGCGTGGCACACGACGTCTCGGTCCGCCGGCCGGGTGAGAAGTGAGCGCTCCCAAAAGGTTTCCGGCAGCGGTTCGAGGCCGAGCGACGTGAAGAACCTTTCGGCGTAGCGCACCATTTCCGCCTCATCGACCTCATTTTCCCGTAAGATCTCGGTCAGGTCATAGGATTCGGCTACTTCGGTCGGCGCCACGATGTCGTAGATATTTGCCCACTCTTGAGCCCACATGTTGCCCAGCACGTGAGCTGGAATCGCTCCCTGCCTCGGAACCACGTCTTCGCCGTAGAATTCTGACAGACGGTCCCTCACGTGGCAGTGAAGCGCGACGTAGAGAGGCCTCACCTGACCCCACAGGCGGTCGAGCTCACGCGTGAACTCGTTTGGTTCCATGTCGTAGTTTGAACGCCACATCGACCCCACATCATCAAAGCCGAGTTCGTTGGCTCCTGCGTTGGTGAGCTCTACGAAACGCACATATTGGTCTCTCATCGGTGGGGAGATGGTTCGCCACCCCACCCAAATCCTGAGGAGTTCCTGCGGGTCCCGACTCGCAGCCAGGATCTCTGTCATGTCGTCGAGGTTGATGCACTCTCCTTCTTCGGAGCAGAACTCACCTCGCCCGTACGTGCTTTCCATGCCTGTTGCTATTCGTGTCAGTTCGGCGGTGAGTTCGGGGTCTGCAGGGGCAGGCATGGTTAGCCCCAGTTTCAAGAGCTTCATCTTCCGGGCTAAATCCAGGGGCAGTTCAA